>SKUL01000055.1 GCA_007129985.1 Flavobacteriales bacterium | reverse complement strand
CTGAAAAGCTCGCAAGATCTTCTTCGGTAAGTGGTGAAGTTTCAGGGTTGAAAAAAACACTGTCTTTGAGCGCCCTGAATGCCGATTGGCGCTTTTCGAAATCTGTAGGCTGGGCCTGTGCCTTTGAAACAGTGAGCACGCCGACAATGCAGCAAAGCAAATAGAAAGCTGAATAAAAACGATGGGTCATGATGCAGGCAAGTTTAACAATTTCACGCATTCAACGGGGATGATTAGTGGATTCGTTTTGCGGAATTCGTCTATCTTGCACACAGAAATCGAGCCATGGAGATTGCCCGCGAATTGAAAGATACCAGTAACGCGTTGCGAGAATTTGTTGCCTCTGTATTGGAGCGCAATCTTGGGGCGGAATGGCTCGCGATGTGCGGCTTGTCGGAAAAGCGGGTTGAGAACTGGCGAAGGAAGAAAGCTGGTGCCGAAGAGCAAGTTATGCCCATGGCTGGTGCAGAGCATCCCATTTTCTTTGCTCCACTCGAAGACATTGCAGAACTGCTCAAAATTCATTGGGATACGGAGTTTTATGCTGTGTTTGGAGACCTTGAAACCACCCGGGTTTTTATTCGCACGCTTGAAAAATACCTCGACCCCGATATGGCCCGCCGTGAGTTGTTCATTTTTCAGAAACACCTGGTATTAGGTATATGCGGTGAATTGCGTGCGCGGATGATTGCATACCGAAGTATGTTGGAAGTAGGAAAGGAGGGTTTTCCGCGTATTGAGAGCGTGAAAGATAGCTTTGGAAATATATGGACGGTTGGCAAACCCATGCGGATCAAAACCAACTCTACCCTCAGGGTGGGAGATGTTGTAGAGTACATCATCACCGCTTCGGACCCCGAACAACAGCCACTGCAATACCGTATTTTGGGATACAAATGGGAGAGCAGCAACATTCTCCGACTCACTATCGACGAAAAAATGGTGGGGAAGGACGGAAAAGTGAACCTTACCATTCGCAGCAACCGTAAGTTTCACGCTTACCCTCTGGGTTACGACGACCGCGTGGTGTTTGAATACCAGATTTTGCCCCGTGAGCTACCCTTCGCCAAAAAAAACTAATTCGTACGTAATCGCACATTTCTGAGAACAACAAGTAACCTTTTGGCACGTTTCTTCGTCATAGTAACAGTGCCGAAGCATCCGAAGTGATGTAGATTGTATCCTGATTCGCAACCAGAAAAACTTGAGTCGGCACCGAAAGCCCACCTCCGCGGTGGGCTTTTGTTTTAGATAGCTCTTGGGATTTACCACTCCTTGCCCAATTAGCACCGCTGCTCGTTTTCGGAGCGCCGAAGCCACAAAGGTTACATAGTGGTTCAAAAATTATTTGCACCTTTGTACCGTTGGTTAATACAATTGGTTGGTTAACGCAAAAGCTTCACGAAACGTGAAAAACGCATAGGAATGTGTTTATCTTTTGCAAGAATTCGGGTCGCCCATCTCAAAATGGCGACCCGTTTTTTTTGTGCTGTTGCCTTACCAATCTAATCTTGCAGGCAGGTTTTATTTGGAAAAGCCATCATTTTTTTGTACCTTCAAGCCATCTCACCACCAAAAACCAGTCGCCATGAAAATCTTACGTCAAAAAATCTACGGAAAGCGCAAGCAGCTTATCAAAGTTCACATTGACAAACCAGCTGTGGTTAAGTTTTTCACTCCTGAAGCGTTTTCTCGATACAAAAAGGGCTTTACCTATGATTATTGGGGAGGTTTTACCGAGAAATCACCGGCGGTTTTTGAGGTCCCGAAGAAAGGAGTGTACATAGCAGTGGTAGAAAAGGGGTCGTTCAACAATCCGATTGATGTGACGGCAAGGGTTGAGTTAACTCCGCCTGAATTTGATTACCTGAATGGTTTACCGCAAAATGAAACACACACCAAATTGGAAGCAGAATACGACGATACACTGGAATAAATGGATTCAATAACGAAATCAGACTCCCGCCCAAACGGCGGGTTTTTTTTATGGCCTTGCTCGGCGAAACAGATTTTGAGGCTGGCAATCGCGGTTGTTGTGTTCACGGCCTGTGGTGATGTTGAGAAGCAACAACAGGACTCTCAAAATGAAGTTACAGAGCAAAAACAGACGCCACCTGAATCAGTAGAGCAGGCCGTTCCGGTTGAGGAGAAGAGAGAGTTTCCCGTCCTTAAGCAGGCCAACCACGAAAAATTCCTGCGGAAATTTTGGGAAGAAAACCCCGAGCGCGTGGTGAGAATTACCACCAATCTCGGCGAAATTGATATCCGCCTTTTTGACGAAACCCCCATTCACAGCGCCAGTTTTTTGATGTTGTCGAAGAGGAATTACTTCAAAGAAACCCTTTTTACCCGCGTAGTACCCGGTTTTATCATTCAGGCGGGAAGCAGCGACAGGGAGGAGCTTTACCTGAAGCGTGTGCTGATAGGCTCCTATGCGCCCAATCCCGAATTTAAGCCGCACCTGATACATCGTCGTGGTGCAGTTTCTGCAGCAAGACCATATGAAAAGAACCCTGAAAAGCGCTCGTCGGAATATGACTTTTTTATTGTGGTTGGGCGCACTTTCGACGAACCGCAGCTCATGGCGCTGGAACGCGATCACGACAAATCCTTCTCATCCGAACATCGCAAAATCTATCAAACGGAAGGGGGCGCACCTCATCTGGACGGTGAGCATACCGTTTTTGGCGAAGTCATCAGGGGTATGGATGTGGTGGATAAAATCAGCAAGGTGCCGGCCGATCAGCGAGAATGGCCCCGCGAAGATGTAGAAATTCTGAAGGTTGAAGTGATTAACTAATGTAACTATTCCGCATGATTTTGAATAACTTAATCGCTTCCAGGCCATGTGTGATCTGTTCAAATCCTGCACGATGTAAGATTCTGATAGATGCGCTGTTTTCGCGTTTAACCCGTGCTTTTATACCTTCAAACTTGAGCCGGGTAAAGCCAAACTCAAGCAATGATTCCACTGCTTCAGTAACCAACCCCCTTCCCCAATGTGGCGGTGCAAGACGATAACTCAGCTCGGGCAACCCCTCATGCTCTGGTGGTTGAAAACCGGCCATACCAATTAATTTTCCGGTTTCATACTCTTTTAGAAGCCATTGGCCGTAACCAAAATGGTGGTGGTATTCAATTTCCTTAAGTAGGTAGCTGGCCGTTTCGGATGGTGAGCTCCAGCCCGTATAGCAAAGGTGTTTGGTAAATCGGGAGTCCCGATGCAATTCAAACAGCCATTGCGCTACATCCGGATTCGGAGGAAGAAAGGAAATTCGCCTACTCGCGGGTAATGATGAATCAGCAATGCTACTCAAAAGCTGTCAATCGCTACAAAATTCATGGGTATGTCAACTATACTCTGGTAATCCTGACCGGCTTCCAGCATATCATCGTCGTCGTCCTCATACACCCAATTGATGGTGAGTTTCGTTTTACCACTTTGGTGTAAGCGGTTCATTTTTTTGAAAACCTCCAACAGAACTTTGGCGCTACTTGTGTTGAAATACTCCAGTGCAACATTAAGTTCAGTTTCCGCAGCTGGGCTTTCAATGTATTGATCCAGCCAATCGTGCATGGGCTGAAAAAACTTGAACGAGTCTTCTGGAACAGACTTTCCTCTTAATTCGAGTCTGCCATTGACCCCGTCAAAATGAATGGCCGGTGTTTTTTCAGTTTCCTGGGTACTGTAAGTACTCATGCAGGTTAGTTTTGAAAGCGAAAGTAAGAGATTTTGGCAAAGCAACGGCTTGGTTTTATTGCATTTTTTAACGCATTAATTTAATCACTGATCTGCTGTAAATTTGACAGTTTAGGATAATATGGCCAATTTCACGCCCGATTCTGAACTGTGAGATGGGTGCGATTAAGAAAATAGAGACAGAAGTTTGTGAAATCTGGCAGGATGAAAAGGGCTGGATTCATACCAGCTTTAAAACAGGTTCGGATGTGGAAGTATCGCACATGCAAGAAATAGACGACATACTGGCTAAGCTCTGTGGTGGAAAGCCTTTCAAAAATATGGTGGACTTCAGAAACAAGCATATTAACTTCGACCCGGCGGCACGTAAGTACGCAGCCAAATCCCACATTACAGAGCTTATTCATAGTTCGGCCATTGTGTTCAACACCCTCCCAGCTCGTATGGTGGTTAATTTCTTTTTGCGTTTCGACAAACCGAGCTATCCGGTGAGGGCTTTCAGTGATATGAACAAAGCGGAAGAATGGCTTAAAAAGCAGTAAACATGCACGACCTGTTGAAGATATACAATAAAGTGAATGCCTTTGGCCGCTTCATGGGCATGGAACTGGAAGTTATCCAACCAGGTGAGGTTCAATATACCATGCCTGTCGCCGATTTACATTTATCCAACCCGTTGGCGGCTCATGGAGGGGCTGTCTCAGCTTTAATGGATGGGATTTTGGGCGTTTCGGCTTTGTCTTTATCCGCAGAAAGCGGCAGGCTTGTTTCCACCGTGGAGTTCAAAATCAATTATTTCCGTCCTGTTAAACCGGGGATGGTGCTGGTGGGGAGGGGCAAAGTGGATTTTGAAGGCAAGCGACTCATTTCCGCTTCGGGCACTATTCACGACAAGGAATCAGGAGTACTTCTGTGCACAGGCTCAGGGACGTTTAACCAGTATCCGGCCGATAGGATTGGCTTCGGTGAGCATATTACACCGTAAAATTCAACACCCCGAAGAAAATGATCTGCATGAGCAGCAGAATCCAGGCCAGTGGATTTGATTTGTTCTTCACCACACTCAGGTACACCCCGAAAAAGATGAAAGCCGTGATGAGCCAGCCCAGATAGTTGTGGGTAGGGACTGTGGCTTGGTGCCAGTGCCAGAAATCATAGGCAATCGCAACGGGCTCAATGAGATAGTCAATCCCCACAAGTACCATCGCACCTAACATCGCCTTGATAACGAATGGAGTGTTGATTCGCGAAACCAGCGCAGCCACCGCAACCACCAACATCATCCAGTTTACGCCAATAACAGGAGGAGTATCACCTATTTTGGGTCCCAGGGCACGGTCATAGCTGTATTCTCCGAAAATAACTCCGGTTTGAATGCCCAATAATTCAACCAAATAGCCTGCAGCCACCACTCCGACTACTGCGAACCAAAAGTTTTTGCTTTTGTCCTCCTGGTTGGCCAGCAGCAGTCCCGCGGAAAGGAGTAAGTGAAAGGGCGTGAGTGAAATAAACAGCTCTTGCCACGGCGATACAAATCCAACCATCCCTACCACGTGGGTTACCACAACAATGAGAATGGAAATCTGAAGGAAGTTGATTTTCAAAGGCTTCATTTAATCAGGTCTGCTACAATCTTTCCGGACAGCAAACATAGCGGAATTCCGCCGCCGGGGTGCACACTTCCGCCGCAAAAGTACAAGCCCTTTACCCGCTGACTAAAATTTGGGTGCCGGATAAACGAATTAAAAAGCCCGTTTGAACTTGCTCCATACAGCGAGCCCTGAAATGAGGAAGTTCTCATTTCAATGCGCCGTGGATCGAGAAAATCCTCTACTTCAATCAGTGACTCAATGTCTTCACCCAATTCTTTGCTCAAGCGCTTGATCACGTTTTTGCGTGTGCGGGCGATGATTTCATCCCAGTTTTGCCCTGTGTTGTGTGGTGCATTTACCAAAATGTACCAGTTCATACATCCCGCTGGTGCATCATCCGGCTCAAGCACGGAAGAGATATGAATATACACAGTCGGGTCATTACTGATATTCTTGACCTCGCTCAAAAACCGGAACTCCTCGCGGTAATTCTCAGAAAAGAAGATGTTTTGTAAGCCTAGATTTTCGAATTTCTTGCGAATCCCCCAGTAAAATATCACAGCGGAGGTGGAGCGGTCTTGCCTCAGGGTGCGCTCGGGTGCGGGTTGGGTGGGCATCAGTCTTCGGTAGGTAGGCACTACATCCATGTTGCTCACCACGCGGTCAAAAAGCCGGTTTTTGCCGTGTACCCGAACGCCTTTGGCTACGTTTTTATCAATGAGAATTTGCTCCACAGGGGCATTGAATTCAAATTCTACTCCCAACTCTCGGGCAAGCTTTTCGACGCTTCGGCTAATGCTGGCCATGCCTCCTTCCGGGAAAAAGGTGCCAATGCTCATCTCCAGATGTGGAATGATATTGAGTACTCCGGGAGCGATGTACGGATTGGAGCCGTTATAGGTAGCAAATCTGTTGAACAACTGTACCAACTTGGGGTGCCCAAGCCTATCTTCATTGGCCTTGTTCATGGTTTTGGTTAACTCAAGCCTGTGGATCTGCAAAAAGGACTTGAAAGTATCAAAGCTCAAATAGGTTCTCAGCTTGTGTAGCGAGTTCTTCATGAACAGATCGGCGGTAAGGTTGAAGAGCTTTTCGCTGTGGGCCAGATAGTCTCGAACTTTCTTTTGGGGTACACCGAGCACTTTTTCGCATTCCTCGGCAAACCTATCGGGTTCATCATAAGCGATAAAATGTGTGCCGTCCGGATAAAAGTAGCGGCAAGATTCACCGACGCGCTTGTAGCGGAAGTAGTCATCCGGGTTTTTTCCGGCATCGGTAAAAAGGTCTGTCACATTTTCCGGCATGGTAAAAAGGGATGGGCCTGCATCAAAGCGATATCCACCCACTTCAATATCTGTGAGTTTGCCACCCGCATAGTTGTTGGCTTCAAAAACTGTTACCTCATGACCTTTGAGGCTTAGGCGGATAGCTGCTCCGAGCCCTCCAATCCCTGCCCCGATTACCGCGATTTTCAACTTTCGGCTTGTTGGGTTGTAATCACAATACAATATTAGAATAGTTTTGTGCGACCCACCATCAAAAAAATGGCTGAATCATCCACCGATCAGATTGTAACTGTCTCGTTTTTTCGCTACCGCGGCTTTAACAAGGTATGGGGCATGAAACAAATGTACGGTGCCCGTGCTCCGATGCGGAAGATGGAGGGTATGGAATTTTACAAGCCCCTCGGTACCGGAAGCGGATACGGTTACAGCATCTGGCCCGACTTCAGTGTTTACGGGATGCTCGGGGTGTGGCGCGATGAGTCAGCAGCGGAGGCATATGTGCAAAGTGCTCTGATGGATGAATTTAAATCGCACAGCGAGGAGCAGTTCACGGTTTTCTTAAGACCCATCAGTTCGCGTGGCTCGTGGAGTGGGTTTGACCAATGGCGCGTTTCCTCACCGGATCCAAACAACACTTTGATTGCTGCTCTGACCCGGGCCACTTTGAAGACCAGATTTCTTTACGGTTTCTGGAAGATGGTTCCACGCGTGAGTCGTGAGCATGAAGATTACCCCGGGCTGGTCTTTACCAAAGGGGTAGGGGAGATACCTCTAATGGAGCAGGCCACTTTTAGCATCTGGGAGAGCAAAGAACATATGGAGTCTTTTGCCATGCAAACATTTCATGGAGAGGCGGTTCGTGTTACCCGTGAGCATGACGGGTTTAGGGAAGAGATGTTTACCCGATTGCAGCCGTATAAATCGTTGGGAACATGGAAAGGAGGCTCTCTATTGAAGGGATATCTAAAGCCCCAATATCAATGACATCACAATTTTTTTGACCTCGTTCGCGCATCATTCGTTTCATTTAT
>SKUL01000237.1 GCA_007129985.1 Flavobacteriales bacterium | reverse complement strand
TCGCACGAGCGCTACAAGAGCAAAGAACTTCTGGAGTGGGGAAAAGAATTCGATTGCAACAACCAGTTCCGCAAATGGATTCTGGAATTCAGATTTGAAGGCGAAGCCATTGCCACCGCCGAAGAGCTGGACGCGATTGAAGCCGAAGCCAAAAAAACTGTTCGCGCCGAGCAGAAAGCAGCCTGGGAAGCATTTACCAGTCCCATTAAAGCTGAAATTGCCACAGCTACGGCCATGCTCGAACAACTTGCAGCGGAAAGCTCCAATGCTGCCTTGATTCAAGCTGCCATTGAGGAGTTGAAAACCGCTTTCGACGCGACCCGAAAAGACATCTTTACGGCAGTTCGAAAGGGCCTGAGAGCGACGAGAGGAGAAAATTCCGGCACGCGCAGCCAGCTGGCAACGTGGTATCGCGAGCAAAAAGAAATGAATCACGACCGCTACAGCGGACAATTACACTCCGAAAGCGCCGAGCGGGCAGAAAACATTCGCATTGTGGCTCCTACGTTTGACAATGACGCGCCCAAAGTTGATGGCCGCATTATTTTGCGCGACAATTTTGAAACGCTGTTCCGCAAATACCCTACCCTGCTGACTTTTGGCGAAGACACAGGAAAAATTGGAGGGGTTAACCAAAGTATGGAAGGGATGCAGGAAAAATTCGGTACCCTGCGCGTAACCGACACCGGAATCCGTGAAGCCACCATTGTTGGTCAGGGAATCGGGATGGCCATGCGCGGACTGCGCCCCATTGCTGAAATTCAGTACCTCGATTACTTGCTTTACTGCCTTCAAATCATGAGCGACGACCTGGCCACTGTGCAGTACCGCACCAAAGCCGGACAAAAGGCACCATTGATTGTTCGAACGCGCGGACATAGACTGGAGGGGATCTGGCACGCAGGTTCACCCATGGGAGGAATCATTCACCTTGTGCGAGGGATTCATGTATGCGTTCCGCGAAACATGCTCACCGCTGCCGGTATGTACAACACTTTACTTCAAAGTGATGAGCCGGCATTGGTAGTAGAGCCTTTGAATGGCTATCGCTCCAAGGAAATTCTACCTAACAACCTGGGCGAGTTCACGGTACCTTTGGGGATTCCGGAAATTACCCGGACCGGAAATGACCTGACCATCGTGTCATACGGCTCAACCTTTAACCTTTGCACACGCGCTGCCGAGCAACTCGAAGAACTTGGTATTGACGTAGAACTGGTTGACGTGCGAACCTTGTTGCCTTTTGACGTTAATCACCTCATCGCGGACTCTATCCGCAAAACAAACCGCGTGCTCTTTGTTGACGAAGATGTGCCCGGGGGCGCCACAGCGTTTATGCTCGATCAGGTGGTAAATGGTCAAAAGGCATACTACCATCTGGACAGCGAACCAAGTACATTGTCGGCAAAAGCCCACCGCCCTGCCTACGGATCGGACGGAGATTACTTCTCAAAACCCAGCGTTGACGACATTGTGGAGGCTGCCTATGGCATTATGCACGAGGCTGATCCGGCGGCATATCCCGCGATCTACTAGCTTTCCTGTTTGGGCGAAATAATCTGTCGGATAGAAATATTCGGCATGCAGATGATTTGCTTCATTTTTTTCTACATTTGGTAGCGAAGTGATACCAACCCAAACAAAACCTTATTCATGTTGAAGCCATTCCGGCAGATTCTCGGACTAGTCTGCCTTTTAATTGGATTGATATGCTCTGCCGGGTCTGCCCAAGCTCAAAAAATGACCATATCGGGTAGCGTAACTGACCAGATTACCGGCGACCCGCTCATAGGAGCCACTGTACGAATCAAAGGCACGACCATAGGCGCCATTGTGGATATTGATGGAAAATTTGCTATCACCACAGAGGAATCCTTGCCCATTGTGCTGGAAGTGTCATTCGTAGGGTACGTAACACGGGAGTTTACGGTGAATTCATTTGACGAAAAGCTGCGTTTTAAGCTTTCCACTGACGATATCCTTATGAAGGAGGTAGAGATCGTGGGCGAGCGTATTGACGAACGCCAAAAGCAGGCTGCACTTACGGTGGAAACCATGGATATCATTGCTATCAAGGAGACACCTTCCGGTAATTTCTACGAAGGACTTGGGAATCTCAAAGGGGTTGACCTCACCTCCCCCAGCCTGGCGTTTAAGATTATTAATACCCGGGGGTTCAACAGCACATCTCCGGTAAGGTCGCTGCAGTTGATTGACGGTGTGGACAACCAGTCCCCCGGCCTCAATTTCAGCCTCGGTAACTTTTTGGGCGCGTCAGATTTAGACGTGATGCGGGTGGACTTGATTGCCGGTGCGAGCTCGGCCTTTTACGGCCCGGGCGCTTTCAATGGCGTAGTGAGTATGACCACCAAAAACCCCTTTGTATTCAGAGGGCTAACCGCTGAAATGAAGGTTGGTGAACGAAACCTTTATCAATTTGCAATGCGCTGGGCCGATGTAATCAAAAACAAAAACGGCGAGGACAAATTTGCCTACAAGCTGAACGTGCTATACATGCAGGCCCAGGACTGGGAAGCCACCAACGCCGCTCCGGTTGACGGCTCACCCGTGGGCGCCGACAATCCCGGTGGTTACGATGCGGTGAACCGCTATGGCGATGAAGACCTTGCCGGTGGAAACAATTTTTCGCAAACGCTCGGGCAAAGACTAAATTCACCCGGTCTGGGAATTTTCTACCGTACAGGCTATTGGGAAAGCGATTTGATGGACTACAGTACCGACAATCTCAAAACCAATTTGGGGTTGTATTACAAGGTCACCCCCAAAACAGAGTTGAGTTATAACTTTAACTTTTCTAATGGTTCTACGGTGTATCAGGGAGATAACCGCTACCGTCTGCAAGACGTGCTCTTTTTTCAAAACCGTATTGAGTGGCGACAAGACGACAAATTCTTTATTCGTGCCTACGCTACCCACGAAGATGCCGGAAACACCTATGACGCGGTTGCTACCGCCTTTATCATGCAAAACGAGGCAAAAAGCAACTCAGCATGGAATACCAACTACTCTCAATACTGGAACCAAATCATTCGACCTCAGATCATCAACAGCCCTGAATATCAATCATTATTGAGTGATAACCCGCAGCCTACGATTACCGATTACCTTGCAGGTATCGGAACCATTTATGATGATTTCGCGCAGGCACAAGCTGCGTTTTCGTCAGACCTTGGAGCGTGGAGGCAAGTATTTGTTCCTGAGGTAGAGGCATGGCTGCAGAGCAATCCTGACCTACTTCAGCAGTGGCATGATGAAACGCGGAATAATGCGGACACGCAAGCCAGCGGAAACCAAAGTCCTCGCCTGGAGCCGGGAACGCCGGAGTTTCAAGAAAAATTCAATGACGTAACCAGCAGGACTTTTACTGAAGGTGGCTCAAGATTTTTTGACCGCTCTGCACTTTATCATGTGCATGGAGAGTACAAGTGGGAACCTAAGATGTGGGATGTGAACTGGGGGACTTTTATAACTGGTGCCAATGCTCGGTTATATACCCCCAACACGCGCGGTACCATCTTCAGCGACACCCTGCAATACACCCGCGAGGTGATTGACGGAGAGTTAGTAAAAACCGACTCTGCGTACCGGCGCATTACCAATGCCGAATACGGAATCTACATTGGGTATGAAAAGAAGTTTATGGAAGACCAATTGAAGCTGAACCTAAGCGGACGTATGGACCACAACGAGAACTTCGACCCTGTGTTTTCGCCGGCGGCCTCAATGGTTTATACCCCCGATATCAACCATAATTTCAGGTTGTCGTTCTCTAGCGCTGTCCGGAACCCAACTCTCGCAGACCAGTACCTCTTTTACGACGTAGGAAGGGCGATACTGCTTGGTAACCTCGATGGCTATCAAAACCTTGTAACGCTGGAGTCTTTTGGCGACTACATCAACACCCCCTCCTTGATAGAGGGCCTCGGAAAGCTGGATTATTTTGACGTAAACCCGGTAAAGCCTGAACAAGTGCGTACACTGGAAATTGGATACCGCACTACGCTGTGGGATCGTCTGTATATGGATTTGGGATACTACTACAGTTGGTACACCGACTTTATCGGTTTTGTGTTAGGTGTTGACCTTGAAGTGAACCCTCTGAGCGGCGCCCCCACCAACGTTCAGGCGTACCGAATATCTACCAACTCCCAGGATATGGTCACCACCCAGGGATTCAACGGAGGGCTTAACTACTACTTCAAGAACTACACGCTCAATTTCAACTACTCGTTCAACCGCCTCGATATGCGGGATTCTGAAGACCCTATCATCCCTGCATTTAATACACCTGAACACAAATTTAATCTCGGTATATCCGGTCGGGATGTGAAAATGTTTGGTTTGCAGAACTGGGGCTTTTCGGCCAATTACAAATGGATAGAAGGTTTTCTGTTTGAAGGCTCGCCGCAATTTACAGGTATGATCGACTCCTACGACCTCTTTGACGCTGCCATCAGCCTGCGTATTCCCAAATGGAAATCTACCTTTAAGCTGGGAGGAAGCAACCTCTTTGGTATTCGCCCACTCTTCGACGGCCGTCCAGATGCCTTCAACAGGATGGTTCAAAACGACGTGCTGCAAGTGTACGGCGGACCGTTCGTGGGAAGGCTGGTTTATTTTTCTGTGTTGTTTGAGTTCGACAAAAAATAATTGCTAACTTCATCCCATAAACCAAAACCGCATGAACATGAAAAAATTACTACCCGCATCTTTGATGTTTGCCGCCTTACTTACAGGCATCAACACGCAAGCACAGAGATATTTAACCGAAATTTTCACAAGCAGTGAGATTGAAACCACGATGGACGTGACCTACGCCACGAACATTGACTTCCTCTTTTCTAACCTAAGTGATCCTGCCGCAGTACAAGCTGACCTGGTGGCTATTCAAACAGCTTTGGGTGGGGGCAATCCCATCCCACCGGAATTCTACAACCCCGGAGATCCCTCAACAGCGGTAAAAGTTACCGACATCAAAATGGATATCCGTAAACCCTCCAATGCTGCGGATGATGTTGATGAGCGCCCAGCCATCATTTTTCTCCACACGGGTAACTTTTTACCTCCCATTGTAAACGGTGGTATAACCGGAAGTAAAATTGACAGCTCCGGTGTAAACCTCGCCAAGCAATGGGCCAAACGAGGATTTGTAGCGGTAAATGCCGCATACCGTCTTGGTTGGAACCCCGTTTCAACTGACCCTGATGTGCGCCGTGGTACGCTGCTCAACGCCGTTTACCGTGCTTTTCAAGACATTCAAATGTGCATTCGCTACCTCAAAGCCAACGCGGCTGAACTTGGCATTGACCCCGACCAAATTGTGGTTTATGGTCATGGTACCGGTGGCTATGTGGTAAACACCCTGAACTACCTTGATGAACTCGCGGAACTTTTTCTTCCCAAGTTCATTGACAGTAATACGAACAACTCTTACGTAGACGTAAACGTTGTAGGCGGCTTAGACGGCTATGGCGGCGCACTGAATTTATACCAGGATATGGGAATCAGCTCTGAATTTGCCTTCGCCTGCAACGCCGGTGGTGCGCTGGGTGATGAATCATGGATGACCGGTGGCGAAGCGCCCCATGTAGCATTCCACACCATCCGTGACCCATTCGCTCCATTTAACGAAGGAACCGTAATTGTTCCTACAACCAACGAAGACGTTGTGGATGTGCACGGTTCTAACTTCTTCATCCAGAAAGCAAATGATTTAAACAACAACGCTGTATTTGCAGATTTCCCATCAGACCCCTATACCGATGCAGCACGTTCGCACTATGGTGAGACCTACGAGTACATCTACCCTGCTCCGAACAACACCATTACTGTTGCCTCTACTCCCGAAGGCCTTTTCCCATTCCTACGCCCAATTAACCCGCTCAATGTCTTTTTGAACGAAGGCAGTCCATGGGATTGGTGGGACCTCAACACCTTGCAGGCAGTCGTTGCTGCTTACAACGCAGCCACCGGCGCCAACGTAGATGCAAACACCCTGCATCAACAAGGTGTTGCGGGTAACCCGGGTATGGGCCCAGAAAAAGGACTTGCGCATATCGACACTATTCAGGGATACCTTATTCCTCGTATCGTTGCCGCCCTTGATCTTGTAACCGGTATTGACGAGGCTCCTGAGAAAATTGTTGAGCTGGATGTTTTCCCCAACCCAGCAACCGACTTCGTAACCTTTGAAACCAAAGGCGAGCGCATTGATTACATCGAATTGTACGATATGCGCGGACAGCGTATCATGATTGAAAACGTGAATAACAATCGATACACTCTGCAGCGACGAAACATTGAAAGCGGAATGTATGTAGCTGCACTCTGGTTTGATGGCAAACGCGCAACTTCCAAGGTGATATTCAAGTAACACATATCACTCTGAATTGATTAAAACTCCCGTCCTTTAGCGGGAGTTTTTTTTGTACCTTTTATCCATGAGCGAAAGAATCACAGAGTCCTCCTCCCGATACGATAACCTCGAGCAAATGCCCGTGCGCGAATTGTTGGAGAATATCAACCGCGAAGACCAAAGTGTTCCCGTTGCAGTTGCCGGAGCAATTGCTCAGATTGAAGCCGTGGTGCATCAAGTTGTGAACCGCATGGAACGAGGTGGCAGGCTGTTTTATCTTGGAGCAGGTACCAGCGGTCGTTTGGGAATTGTGGATGCCTCCGAGTGCCCTCCCACGTTTGGCGTTCCCCACGATTGGGTTATCGGTTTGATTGCCGGCGGTGACGCAGCCATCCGAAAAGCTGTGGAGTTTGCCGAAGACGATCCGCAGCAAGGTTGGAAAGACCTCGAAAATCACCAGGTGAACGAGAGTGATTTTGTGATAGGAATTGCCGCTTCCGGAACCACGCCCTATGTGATAGGAGCACTCGAACAATGCAACCGGCGGGGTATTGGTACAGGATGTATCACCTGCAACCCCGGCTCTCCCCTCGCCCAAACAGCCGCTTATCCCATTGAGGTGGCGGTAGGTCCGGAATTTGTAACCGGCAGCACCCGAATGAAGTCAGGAACAGCCCAAAAACTAACGCTCAATATGATTTCCACAGCGGTAATGATACGGCTTCAGCGGGTAAAGGGAAATCGAATGGTTGACATGCAATTGAGCAACCAAAAACTCGTTGAGAGAGGTACCCGAATGATTGCCGAACAACTGGGTTGCTCAACCGAAGAGGCCCACCGATTGTTGCTGAAATACGGAAGTGTGAGAAAAGCCCTGGAGGCTCAACGTGAAGACTGATGCAAGACCTCGAACCCTACTACGATTGGCGAAACCTTTACGCCGCCGAAGAAGACGAACGTTCGCCTTTTTTTGCACGAGAGTACAGCGAGTTTACCTATACCGATCACATCTACGACCACTACATTCACCCGCAGTGGGACAATATGGGCTCGCCATCCTTGTTTATCAAGCTACTTTTTGCCGACTATGACGAAGGCTTCTGCATCATTGAAATGATTGGTGAGTGGAACGACTGCCTGCACAACGATATCATGACCCTGAAGCGCGACATTATTGAGCATTTACAATACGAAGGGGTGCACAAGTTTATTTTGATTGGAGAAAACGTGCTGA
>SKUL01000256.1 GCA_007129985.1 Flavobacteriales bacterium | reverse complement strand
CCCATTGCGGCATCAAAGATTTATTTCTCCGACCGCAAATTTACCTTTTCAGGTTTTGGAGAAGTGAATTATACGCACTACGATGGTCCCAAAGATCGCTCCAGTAAGGATATAGAGCTTTACAATACAAACCTTTATCGTTTTGTAAGCTATTTGGCCTACAAACCAAAGCCATGGCTGGTGCTGTACGGTGAAGTCTTTGCTGAATTTTATCAAGACCAGCGTATCGAGAACGACTTTGAATTCTTTCTGGAGTTCTTCGCAGATTTCTTGATACACGAACGTTTTAATGTCCGCGTAGGAACCCATCAGGTTCAAATCGGCTTTGTGAACAACAACGACGAGCCGATTCAGTTCTACTCTGTAAATCGCCCTGAAGTGGAGCGCGTCATCATTCCTTCGCAGTGGATTGATTTGGGTATTATGACCTACGGGGCAATAAGCAAAGACTTAAGCTACTCTTTGTCGATTTATCAGGGGCTCGACCCATCGGTTTACAATGGCGGTACCTGGATTCGAAGAGGTCGTGGTGACGAATTTCGTGGTGCATTCAATTCTGCTTTGCTGAACGGGCAGTTGGAGTACAGCGGTATGAAAAATACCACGATCAGCCTCTCGGGTTTGTATACGCAAGCTCGCGACATGGACGGCAAGGAGGACTTTGCTGCCGATACATGGCTGGTTTCGTCATACATTCGAAATTCATGGAAGAACTGGACTTTTATGGCTCTAGGTTCTGTTGGTGGTATGGGAAGTACACCCTCTATACACAGTTTTACAGGTTTCTCCAGTGGTGAGAATGGAACGCTGTCAGGTCAGGTGCTCGGCAGTCGTGTGTATGGATACTACGCTGAGGTAGGCTACGACATACTCCCCCTGTTCAGGAAAGGAAAAGCCAAAACCTCCAAGGGCAACTGGTTGTACCGAAGCAATGAGCTGAAGCTCCCCCTGTTTGTGCGCTACGAAAGGTTGAATACCCATGCTGAAATTCACCCTGAACTGGTAGACCTCGAAAGATTCCAAACCGATTTGACGGCCATTACGGTTGGATTGAATTTCAACCCGCGCAAGAATGTCGTGTTCAAAACGAACTATCAGTTTCGTATAAATCCCATCGAATTACCAACCGGCGAGTTAGAGGGCAATCGCTTTGAAGTAGGTCTGGGCTTTATTTTTTGAGAAAGTCGCCATTATGGTATCGTTTGCGTCGATATGGTGAATGAGATAACTCCGTGAATCCCTGGGGCAACCGCTTAAAGAATTGGACCGAAGGGATGCTTAGGTCTCAAATCAATCCTTGCCAACGCTCCGCAAACCTCCGCTGAAGCCTCCAAAATCTCGCGAGCAACAACACCGCCGACACTGTCAATCCCCCGGCCAACGCGTACCAGATACCCATCACTCCCAAAGAGGAGTGCTGTGAAAACAAATAGGCAGCCGGTAAAGTGAGTACCCAATAGGCCAGAAAGGTGATGAGCGTGGGTATTTTTACGTCTTGCAATCCGCGCAGCGCACCCAGCCCCACAGCCTGCAATCCGTCCGAAAGTTGAAACAAAACCACAACCATAAGCATTTGGGCTGCCAGTCGGAGTACAACCGGGTCGTCGGTGTAGAAACCTGCCAGCGGTTTGTTGAAGGTTAAAATTACAAGCCCGGCAAAGGCCATCCACCCCGCCGTCATAGCGAACAAGGTGAAAGCGGCCCGTCTGAGGTTCATGGCATCTCTTCTGCCCAGTTGGTTGCCAATGCGCACGGAAGCTGCTGCACCCAATCCCGTGGCAGCCATGTAGCTCACGCTGGCAATGTTGATGGCAATGTGGTGCGCCGCGAGGGCAGGAGCGCTAATCATACCGGCCAGCACGGCCGCGGCCGAAAACGCGCCCACTTCAAAGATGTACTGCAGTCCGGAAGGTACGCCTAGGTCGAGTATGCGCCGAGCAACTTTCATTCTGAGCGTGGCGCCCCAGAGTTTGAGCTTGAACTTTGCAAATCGCGCATGGCGAAACACATACCACCACATGGTTGCCATCATCAGGATGCGCGCAATGAGCGTGGCCCAGCCGGCACCATTCAGGCCGAGTTCAGGAAAGCCCCAATTGCCGTAAATCAGTAGGTAGTTCAGTCCGATGTTCAATACGTTGCAACCAATGCTTATGACCATGGCGGTTCGGGTGTCTGACAGTCCCTCGGCAAACTGCTTAAAAACAAGAAACACTACCAGAGGAATTACCGACGCGCTGATAATGGCAAGATAGGGTAGGGTGAGGGGCACCACGCCCTCGTCCTGACCCAAAAGATGAATGAAGGGCCCCAAGGTCATGGAGCCAAAGAACAGAAGCACGCCAAGGCCCAGCCCAATCCAGAAACCGTGCTGAAGCACAACGGCCTGCAAGTGTCTGCCTCCGCGACCTTCAGCATTGGCAACCAGGGGCGTAATGCCCATCACCACTCCAATTCCAAACACCATAAACACCGAAAAAAGGCTGTTGGCCAGCGCAGCAGCGGCCAGCGGAAGGGTTCCGAGCTGACCCACCATCACACTGTCAGCCACGCTCACAGCGATGTGGCCAAGCTGTCCAATCATCACCGGAACAGCGATGTGCAGGTTGGTGCGTAGATGTTTTTTGATACTGTCCATGGGGGCGCAAAAGTAAAGTTATTGCACGGCCCACGCAGAGAGTTTTACTCCCAGAGTCCGGGATGGTTTTCTACCGCTTCGATGCGCTGCTGGGTAGTGTCGGCAAGGTGGCTGAAAAAATCCAGTCCGCAGGTGGTTTCCAACTGCTGAACAGACATGGCGAAACTCGTCAAGGGCTCCGGCGAATTTTCATTGGGAATCACAAAAGCGAGCGCATAAAAGTCATTGTCTGCGTAAAAAAGCAGCGCCTTGTAATACGCTTCCGGAACACAAACCTCTCCGCTACCAATGCTTGAGAAGTTCTGGTGGTTCTGAAGAATGGGGCCGGTATAGACCAGAATAGAATCGTGGCTGTGTGTCCATCTTCTAACCTGTTCTTCCAGTCGCTTCCACACACCGCGGTTGCAACCTGCCGTTTGGGGCGAGATGTTCGAGAGCCAGAACGACTCGTCCATGCACTCCTGACTGTGGGTCATATCGGCCGCCGGAGCCAGGTGTCCGCGGTCGTAACCGCTTCGGGCATAATCGGCCAGTTGCGCGGATTTACTTTCAGGGATGCGCGGGTCAGGCCGAAAGTTGTCTTTTCTTCGGGCCGGCCCCTCCGTCATTTCGCGCCGTAAGGTATAACGCACCCAATGGGGCTGTTTGCAGGGAATGTGGTAGCCAATTTCAAGACAGTCGGAACGAAGTAGCAGGTGAATATCATCCTCTGGAGTCGCAGCCGCCGACTCCGCAACACGGGCTGTTGGTCGACAGGCCGCGAGAAATAATAGGAGCAGTACGCACAGTGAGATGAAACGCAGCAAATTTCTCATGCGATAAATGTACAATGGAGTTTTTCATCGCCGATAAATTTTCGTTTTTTGGTGCGCAATTCAACGCAATGTCAACCTACGTCATAGGCGATGTTCACGGCTGCCTCGGAGCCCTCAGGGCCGTTGTCGCTGCGTCGGATATTCAGGCGGGCGACACCCTGGTTTTTCTGGGAGATTATATCAGTCGCGGACCTGATTCCAAAGGAGTCATTGACTGGATTTTGGCACATCAAAGTACCTACCACATCATTGCTTTACGCGGTAACCATGAAATCATGATGCGCCGCGCGCGTAAGGGCAAGCGCCAGTTTATGCAATGGTATCGTTTTGGCGGTGAATCAACGCTCAAATCGTATGGCATCGAGGAATACTCCAATTGGCGGGAGGCGGTTCCCAAGAGCCACTGGAAGTTCCTTAAGAAGACCAAAAGTTACTACGTGTGGCGGCATTTTATTTTCGTACATGCCGGTCTCGAAAACGGGGTTCCCTTGCACGAGCAAAGCAAAGCTGCCCTTTTTTGGAGGAAGTATCCCAAACCAAATAAATACTCCGACGATGCCGTGGTAATTTGTGGCCATACCCCGCGCAAAGATGGAAGGATTGCTGATTTCGGTCACGCCATTTGCCTTGATACCTATGCCTATGGTGGCAAGTGGTTGAGCTGTTTGCACGTGCCTTCGGGCAGGTACTGGCAGGCACGAGAGAAGGGTAAAACAAGAACGGGAATGCTGCCCGGTGCGATGGCGTTGCAGTAGGTCTTAAAAAAGCCCGCAATTGTTACCTTTGCCGCCTCGTAATCTGATGACGTAATGAAAAACCTGTTTATCCTTTTTGCTGTTATGAGCTTTATGTTCCACGCATGCACACCCGGCGCCGAGAGCACTACCCAAGAAAAAGTTTCGGATGAAGCCAATCCTCTTTTGGAAGAGTTCAACCTGCCCTTTGGCGCCCCTCCGTTTGATAAAATTCGCAACGAACATTTCCTTCCTGCCATCAAAGCGGGGATTGCTGCCCACAAGGAGGAAATTGATGCCATTGTCAACAAAGAGGAGCCTCCAACATTTGAGAATACCCTTGTGGCATTGGACCAATCCGGCAGATTGCTCAACCGCGTGAATACCGTCTTCAGCAACCTGAACTCAGCACACACCAACGATGAAATGCAGGAGATTGCGAAGGAAATTTCTCCGCTTCGCACCGCGCACGACAATGACATCAACCTGAACGCGGAGTTGTTTGCGCGCATCAAAACCGTTTGGGAGAACCGTGATGCTGAAAATATCACTGGTCAGGATCTTCGCCTGTTGGAAAGAAAATACAAGGAGTTTGTGCGCAGTGGAGCCCTGCTCGAAGAGGAGCAAAAAAGCCGCTTGCGTGAGATTAATGAGCGCCTGAGCATGCTGAGCCTTCAGTTCGGCCAGAACGTATTGGCCGAAACCAATGCTTTTACCCTGGAGATTGACAACGAGGAAGACCTCGCAGGATTACCCCAGTGGTTGATTGACAACGCTGCAGATGTTGCAGCCAACCGCGGCAAGGAAGGAAGCTGGGTGTTCACACTGCAGTGGCCATCGGCAATGCCTTTCTTTCAGAATGCCGAGAACCGCGAGTTGCGCAAAGAGCTTTGGACTGCTTTCGTAAACAAGGCCAACAATGGCAACGACAACGACAACAACGAAATCATTCGTGAAATCATCGCCCTTCGCATTGAAAAAGCGAATATGCTTGGTTACGAGAACCACGCGGCCTATGCGCTGGAGAACAACATGGCCAACTCGGTGGAGCGCGTTAATGAATTGCTTGACCAGCTTTGGATTCCTGCCTTGGAAGCTGCCAGTCGCGAAGCAGCAGACTTGCAGGCCATGATTGAGAGCGAAGGCCACGATTTTACCCTTGAGCCTTACGACTGGCGTTACTACGCATCGCGTCTCAAAGCAGAGCGCTTTGATTTGGACGACGAAGAAGTGAAGCCCTACTTCAGCACCGACAATGTTCGCAACGGTATTTTTATGGTGTGCGAAAAACTCTGGGGACTGACGTTTCGTGAAATCGACGATTTGCCCGTGTATCAGAAAGACGTTCGTGTTTTTGAAGTGATGGAAGAGGATGGCTCGCACATTGGAATTTTGTACGAAGACCTTTTTGCACGCGACTCCAAGCGCGGAGGTGCCTGGATGACTTCGTTCCGCAAGCAGTATTACGATGGCGACGAGCGCAAAGCCCCACTGATTAAAATCACCTGCAACTTTCCGCCTCCCGGTGCGAATACTCCTTCGTTGCTCACTTTTGACGAGCTTACAACGTTTTTCCATGAGTTTGGACACGCGCTCCACGGATTGTTGAGCGATGTTCGCTCCTATGAATTGTCTGGAACTTCTGTGGCCCGCGATTTTGTTGAGTTGCCTTCACAATTGCTCGAAAACTGGGCAACCGAACCTGAGGTGATGAAGATGTACGCACGTCACTACAAAACCGGTGAAGTGATTCCCGATGAGTTGATTGCCAAGCTAGAGGCCAGCGGTACCTATGGACAAGGCTTTGCGACGGTAGAGTACCTTGCTTCCACTTTCCTCGATATGGCTTTCCACACTCTGGAAGAGCCTTTTGAGGGCAGCGCCATGGACTTTGAAAAAGCTGCCATGAAAGAAATAGGCCTGATTGACGCCATCGTACCGCGCCACCGTAGCACCTACTTTTCGCACGTGTTCTCGGGAGGCTATTCTGCGCGCTATTACAGCTACATTTGGTCGGGTGTTTTGGATACAGATGCCTATGAAGCCTTTGCTGAAACAGGCGATTTCTTCCACCCGGAAAAAGCTCAACTTCTGCGTGAGCACATCTATTCTTCAGGTGGAACTGCAGACCCCATGGAGCTTTACGTAGCCTTCCGTGGAGCGGAGCCTACCATTGAGCCTCTGCTTCGCAAGCGAGGATTGATGCCACCCAAAACAGTTCGCAAGTAAGTCATGCGTGGGTTGAGGTTGATACTTGTGTCGGCCTCTCTCTTTGTCTTACAATGCCTGTTAGCGGCTACTGCTGCTTTCGCCCAGAGCGATTGCAATCTGGTTGAAGCAGGCCATTCGCACAACGATTATCTGCGCAAGCGCCCGCTGTATGACGCGCTAAATCTTGGTTTTCTCAGCGTAGAGGCAGATATTTTTTTCGCCAAAGGAAATTTTTCGGTGGCTCATACGGCATTTGGTCGCCGAAAAAAGCAAAACCTCCGCAAGATGTACCTCGAGCCCTTAAAGGCTCGGGTCGATTCATGTGAGGGAAGGGTGTTTTGCGATTGCCTTCAGGTATTTGAACTCATGCTCGACTTGAAAGGGAAGTGGGATGCCGATCGCCTGAAAGAGTTGAATGCTTCTCTGGCTCAATTCGAAGGATTGTTTGAGCGCGTTGAGAACAACCGCGTGCTTCCCGGACCTTTGAGAATTGTGCTGTCCGGTGCCGCACGTATGCAATGGGCAGACACCTCAGATGTGCGTCGCTACTTTTTTGACGGAGGAATGGGTAGCGTTGCCAGTAAGATTGAAAGCACCCTGCTTGCGCGAAACAGCACAAAGTATTCTTCATTCTTTACATGGGATGGAAAGGATGAAATGCCGCCTGATGAAAGAAAAGCTCTTGAGGACTTATTATACACAGCCACTCTAAACAACCGGAAAATCAGGTTTTGGAAAATGCCTGAAAACGAGAGAATCTGGCGAGAGTTTCTGGATGCCGGAGTGCGTTGGATGAATGTAGATAACCTTGAGAGATTTGCCCGGTTTTTTGAAAAATGGACGAACTCAAAGCAAGGCGAAGCGAAAAAAAAAAACGCTGAATAGAAAACCTTTTGCTGATTAACGCGTCATAGTGGCGTAAACCAAATAACAGCCTATGACCTCAAGATTTACTCTCTCAATTGTTTCTTTTCTCTTGTTTATGGCCTCGCATAATGGCGTGGCCCAAACAACCGTGGATGTCACCGTTTCGAATAATGTATACACTCCCAACAGTATAACCATTAACGTGGGCGATACTGTTCGCTGGACAAACGTTCAGGGAAATCACAACGTAAACGGCACGCAAGCCACTTATCCCAACAACCCGGAGTCATTCGGAAACTCTGTAGCCGGACCTGGCTGGGTGTTAACGCACGTTTTTAATACCCCCGGGAATTATGACTACAGATGCGATCCTCACCT
>SKUL01000088.1 GCA_007129985.1 Flavobacteriales bacterium | reverse complement strand
TTTGGTTTTCCATAAGTCCGATATACAGGCTTGTCGTTTTGAATTAGTCGGACAAATTTAAGTTCGGAATGCGTGCTGGCAAATGGATGGTTTTGTTTGGCGGCTCAAAGATAGGATTTCCGAAGGGTATGGGGAATGAGGCGATGGAACGATGGGGCGATGGAGCGATTAGCCAACAAGCCAATGACGTATGAAAACCGTATTTCCGGGCGTTATTATCAGAAACAAGGAAGATTTTGCGAAGAATTGGGAATTTACCGGCGTTGCTTTGTTGTAAAAACCTGATGCGGTCTCTCAAATGGTTCGCGGTTTTGATGTCAATTATTTCCAATAGTCAAGCTCAAATAGACCCACGGGTAGCAGACTATTCAGTAGCAGACAGCATTGCACTTAATTTTCCGGATGCCAAACCCTACGACTATGTTGAGCTTGCCTCGCGATTGACCAAAGATTTGGACTCAGAACACGACAAATTCCGAGCAATCTTTAGATGGATAACAGACAACATCACATACCACTACGGCAATCGTTCCGGTGACCCAAAAAGGGTTTTAAAAAAGCAAAAAGCCGTGTGCATAGGCTATTCCTCTCTGTTAAGAGATATGTGCCTGGCCATTGGAATAGAATGCGAAGTGATTTCCGGATTTTCGAAGACCACAGTGGAAGACATCGGAAAAAGATTTAAGACCCCTGATCATGCATGGAACGCTGTAAACATCTACGATAAATGGTATCTAGTTGACGTAACCTGGGCCACGAGCTATTATGACAAGCAAAAAAGAAAAATCATTAAACAGTTCAACGAAACATATTTTCTGACAGACCCAACTTATTTCGGCTGGAAACACTTTCCTACAGATCCTCACTGGCAACTGTCAGACAAACCAATATCCTTGTCGCAATTTAAAAAAGGACCCATTTTCTACAGCGGCCTTATTGAAAATCACATTGAGGATATCACTCCGGGAAAAGGAACACTGAAAATCAAACAACAGAAAAAATCGCTGGAACTGACATTCCTGACTCACACAGAGCCACGATTTATAACAATCTCTTTAGGAGACGATTTAAACTATTTTCCTGACATTGAGAAAGACGGTGATTTATACATCGCCCGACAGATTTTTGATAAGCCCGGAACCCACGAAATGACCATTTTCATCAACGGCATCGGGGTAGCAACATATAAATTGATTGTGAAGAAATAACCTGTTAAGGGGCCCGTTTTACTGCACCTTTACCGACGGTCGTTACAGGTGCTTAGAACAGAGCGAGGCAATGAGCCGATAAGCCCCTGACATATAAAAACCAGAATTCCCCGCGTTAATATCTCAAGTATTGGCAAGATTGACGTAATCAAGGATAAAGGCACTAAATATGACGACACCAATGAATTACAATATAGCCATTTTGAGTTACTTATTCCTTTGGACACCTTCGTTTGCGCAGACAAGCTCTGACTACATAATTATGGGGAACGAATATTTGGCTTCTGAAAACTATGCTGAAGCAGTCAACTCGTACACCGCAGCCATCGCCCTCGACTCCACAAAAAGCGAAACCTACTATAAAAGAGGAAAAGCTCACTTTCTTGCTGAGAATGACGAAAAAGCTGTTATCGACTTCACCAAAGCACTGAGCCTTGACCCCATGAATCCTAAGGCCTACTTTATGAGAGGGCAGTCCAATACTTACCTCGGAGACAACCAGGCCGCTATTGATGACTATTTTCATGCTATTGAACTGGACTCAAATTATGTTGAAGCATATGTTAAACGTGCTTATGTATTCCTGAGGATGGGTGAGACAATGGGTGCATTCATATTTTTTACCAAAGCCATTGACAAAGACCCCAATCAGCCGGCTGATGTTTATTTTGCGCGAGGGTATTGCTTTCTGGAAATCAACGCTTTTAAACAAGCGTTGGAAGACTTTGCAATAGCCATCCAATTGAACCCAAACTATCCGGAAGCATATTTAAACAGTGGAAACGCTTCGCTCCACCTCAAAGAATATGACAAAGCCTTTGAGTTTTACGACAAAGCACTTATGCTCAATCCAAATTACCCGAAAGTCTATTTTGCCCGGGGCTTCGCATATCTCAATACCGGAGAAACTGATAAAGCATGCAATGACTGGATCAGGGCTTTAGAATTAGGAGAGATGGATGCGCAGGCCTATATTCAAGAAAATTGCCAGAAGTATTGAGCAATCAAACTCCTCAGGTTCCTTCACAAATCGGGTATTCAGGAAATCGGTATATATTTGAGCATGCAACGAATACGAGAAATGATACCACTATTACATACCAAGAAGACACTCGATATTGCGCAAACCTCGCTTGCTTAGAGCCTACCCATCAAGAATAAACCAACGAAAATGACCAAACAGACAAGCCTATTAACCTTCGCTTTCGCATTGATTTTTAACCATGTGGCAGGCCAGAGCTACATGGAAGCGTTCAGCAAACTGATTTCTGAAAAAGATACCGCTGGACAAAAGCTACTATTGGAGAAATGGGAAAAGGAAGACGGTGACGACGCTGAGCTTTTCGTTGCCTACTTCAACTATTACGTCGTCAAAAGCAAAAACAACATGGTAACACTTGGGCATGATCCAAAAGGCAAAGACGCCTTACAGATTATGGACCAGGACACGAACCAGACTGAGCCGGTTGGTTATCTGTATGACCATACTTTTTACGATCCCGAGCTTGTGAACGAAGGTTTCGCATGGATCAACAGAGGCATCGCTAAGCACCCTGACAGGCTTGATATGCGTTTTGGCAAAATTTACATGCTGGGGACATTGGAAGACTACGTCAGCTTTACCGAAGAGATAATCAAAACCCTTGATTACTCAACACTCAATCAAAACGAATGGATATGGTCTGAAAACGAACCACTTGAGGACCCAAAAGAATTCATGTTAGGCTCAATACAGAGTTACCAGGTTCAACTTTACGTTACCGAGGATGAAGAGCTACTCAACAACATGCAGGCTATAGCTGAAACAGTGCTGAAATACTACCCCGACCACATTGAAAGTCTATCAAACCTTTCAATCGTTTATATGATCCGGGAAGAGTACGACAAAGCAGTAGAGTCGCTGTTAAAAGCTGAGGAGCTCAACCCGAAAGACACCATTATCTTGAGTAATGCCGCACACGCATACAGACTTCTGGGAGATACGGCAAATGCAATCAAGTACTATGAAAAGACCATTGAATACGGTGATGAAAACGCCAAGAATTTTGCACAAGGACAAATTGACCAGATCAGAGCCGAATAGAAGTACGGCTTGCAGGTAACTTCAAGGTCAGTAAGGATGTAGCCACGTACTAAAAAGCTCAGTTGATTCCGATTGCCTGCGATCACAAAATCTGGCATATATTTGAATCAAAGTTGAGTAATCATTCGGCATGCCCCGTTTATGGACAAGTTCCCAACAAGCATAGGGCTTTTCGCGTATTGACATTCACACTTATGCATACGACCATGACAAAAACAGCAATCCTTCTTTTCATACTGACTTTTTGCACAGTCATTTTGAAAGGACAAGAATTTCATGAAGACGGAAGTATGAAACTAACAGCAGCTTCTACAAACACGAAGTATGGCTACGAACCAAATCATAAGAAGTCTATTAAGGTTGGAAAAATTCAGAATCAACGTGCTTATTTGAGCGCCTTACGGGGGCCCAATGGTGAAACCGTACAATTCAGTCGAATTGGAAGCTGCTGCGAATTCAAAAGCAAATCCGGAGTTTTTGGAATGGGACTCCTGGACAAATACGAAGTGAATTATCAAGGGCTGGATGAGCCGGTCATATTATACCTGAATGGTTACGATTACGACAGTCCAAAAGCACCTGCAGGATTTACTTTTGTTACAGGAAACTGAACAGCCCATTGTTTGATAACCCGTCAAAGTCACTCGCAGAGGAATTTGATGATTTACGGAGACGAACACTGTATGTGACATCTAAGCTTCACCTGAATCAGAGTCCCTTTCAGGTGACTCTGATTGAGAAGTGAGAGTCGATTCAAACAGCCGCACGCGTTGCAAACGCCCGCTGGTCTCAGGGCAACCAAAACAAAAAAGTCGTACGAAAAAATGTAATGCATGACGAAAAGTCGTACGAAAAAGTGTATTGACAACACTACCGACTAACCCCATCAAAACCGAATCGGGCGCGTTTGCAACTCGTTCGGAGGTTTTGGAACGGATGTTCTGACCAACCGAATAGCGTTCTCTTTAGAACCCCCCGGCCACGTTGGGAAAGTGAGGGTACAAACCGTCAAAACATAGCTGTAGCGACCCAAAATGTGCGTTGGCTTTGGGCATTTGCCTAACCTGGGATAAAAATCCTTAACTTAGGGGTATGGAAATGAACCTACATGCAACAAAACTTGAATTGATTCAATGGCTTGCTACCATTGATAATCCAAGAATTATTGAGAAAATTCTGGCCATTCGGAACGATGAAAAGGAAGATTGGTGGGAGCATTTATCCGCTCTTGAAAAGGAATCCATCAACAAGGGCATTGACGATGCTGATGCGGGGAAATTAAATGACCACGGTCAAGCCAGAAAGCTATATGGAAAGTGGCTTTAAGATTCATTGGACAGATCATGCCTTATCCGAATTATCGGAAACCATTAAGTACTTAGAAGACAACTGGACAGAGCACGAGTTGACTCAATTCGCAAATGCAGTGGATAACACGGTTGAGATTATTTCTCGGCATCCTGAAATTTTTCCGGCTTCCCACAAGAGAAAGAAAATCCGGAAAGCAGTGGTGGACAAAAACAACACCCTATTCTACCGAATAGCAAAAGACTCCATACAAATTCTCTCTCTATTTGGGACGAGTCAAGATCCGGCGAAAAGAAAATAATTGCCATAGCAACCAGCGCCAGAGGGTGAGTGAATGAGCCAATGAGCCGATTGTGTTCGCAACGCTGTCAGGTCCGTTGGACGCTGACAGGTTGATGGAACATCAAAACCGACCCGGGCGCATTTACAAAACGCACACTAGTCTTGGGCTAGCCCCCAACCTTGCGACCTTTGCGCCTCCCTACCTGTAGTGCCCCCGCAGGCATGCCTTGCGCTCCTTGCCTGCCCGCCGAAGGCCGGGCGGTTAAAACCCGTTCGGAGGTTTTGGAACGAATCCTCAATGAACAACAGAAACTTTGTAACTTCGACCGAAGCAACGACGGCAGGAGTTGCGGAGTGGAGAAGTCTCCGTCGGATTTGGTTTAGGAGCGAGATTTTTACACCAAATAGATTTCTCCACTCCATGCTTCGTTCCTCAGCATTCCGGTCGAAATGACAATGGGGTGAGAATGGAGTTTTGTTGTTCTTCATCACTAGACTTTTGTCACTTCGACCGAAGCAACGACGGCAGGAGTTACGGAGTGGAGAAGTCTCCGTCGGATTTGGTTTAGGAGCAAGATTTTTACACCAAACAGATTTCTCCACTCCATGCCTCGTTCCTCAGCATTCCGGTCGAAATGACAAAACGGGGTGTGCATGGTGTTGGGGCGATGGGGCGATTAGACGATTAGACGATTGTGTTCGCAACGCTGTCAGGTCCGTTGGTCGCTGCAAATTGATTGTACACAAAACCGAGATAAAAATTACGTTAACTCCGAAGTTGCGGTGTACTACCTTCATGTACCGATTTGTACCTTGCGGCATGTTTCATTTTCGCCGCTTTTTTGTGTTTGCAATAGTATTCGCATTGCTGGTATCGGGGAGCTGCATGCGTGATGACAATGAACCGGAAAATGGTAATCTTTGGGTGTTTGATTATTCAGTCAACAACCTCGAAACCCTCACCACTTTTGAGCACAACACAGCACTGGGCGGTCCCATCAATCAACCCGCGTTAGTGGAGGCTTCAGGCGTTGCAGTAAGCCGCCAGAACCCTTTATGGACATGGTCGCACAACGATTCCGGCCACCCCAACCGCATTTACCTGCTGGATGAATTTGGGCAAGACCGCGGAACATTCGTTATGAACGGTGCCCACAGCCGCGATTATGAGGATATCTGTATTGGTCCGGGGCCGCAACAAGGTGTGAATTACATCTACCTTGGAGATATTGGCGACAACAACGCTCAATTCGAATACATCGTGGTGTATCGCTTTCCTGAGCCCGATATTCAAACAGGGATTGCGGGTGGGCTCACGCAAATCAACGCCACACTTATTGAGCGCTTTGAGTTTGTTTATCCCAACGGTCCGCGCGACGCTGAAACCCTGATGATAGACCCACAAACCCGCGACCTCTACATCGTCTCCAAGCGAGAGGCAAAATCGCTGATTTACCGGGCAAACTACCCGTACAGCTCCGCCGAGCGCAACACACTGGAGTTACTGGCTCAATTGCCCTTCGACAGGGCTTTGGGTGGCGATATCTCCGACGATGGTCTGCACATTGCTGTGAAAGATGACGACCGCATTTTTTATTGGAACCGCGACCCAACTGAGAGTATTATTCAGGCTATGTCGCGCCAGCCGCGTTTGCTGCCTTACATCCCAGAATCACAGGGAGAAAGTTTTGGCTGGACACCCGGTGCAACGGGCTATGTGACCCTCAGTGAGCAAGCGGGTCCTTCACCGCCGAATTTGTATCATTACACGGAGACGGAATAACCGCAACCTATTCCGCATGTTGCAATTGACAGTTGTGGTCATGAAATGGTGTAACTGCAAAAGGCGCGAAGAATCTCCTTTACCTTTACCCCATGCGATTGCTGAAGAGAACAGGCCGTTTTGTGCTGCGCGTTGTGCTGGTATTGTGGCTGTTGAGCGTGTTGATGGTGGTGGTGTTTCGTTTTGTGCCTGTGCCGCTTACACCGCTGATGGTGATACGCAGCATAGAGCAAATGCAGAACGAACGCCCCGTGGTGCTCAAAAAGACGTGGAAGTCGCTTGAGTATATTTCGCCCCACCTGCAACTGGCGGTGGTGTGCGCCGAGGACCAGCGATTTCTGAAACACCGAGGATTTGATTTTGAGGCCATCGAAAAAGCCTTGGAGCACAACAAAAAGAGCAAGCGTAAGCGCGGGGCCAGCACCATTTCGCAGCAAACCGCCAAAAACCTCTTTTTGTGGCCGCGCCGCAGTTGGCTGCGCAAAGGGCTTGAGAGCTATTTCACCGTGTTGATAGAGCTGTTGTGGCCCAAGGAGCGCATCATGGAGGTGTATCTCAACATCATTGAACTGGGCGATGGCGTGTACGGCGCTGAGGCCGCCTCGCAGCACCATTTCGGCATGGCGGCTTCGCAGCTTTCCAAACAGCAGGCAGCCCTGATGGCGGCGGTGCTGCCCAATCCCCGCAGCTATTCCATCTCCCATCCGTCACCCTACGTACGCGGACGCCAATCATGGGTTCTCGGACAAATGGCGCTGTGGGGCGGACGTTTGGAGTACAAGGAGGAAAAGGAATAGGGTGGGGTATCAAACTGCGGTGGTGGGTTAAAAGGGTAGGTGCCGTGACATGGGATTCTCGGCGCGAATGGACAACTTTTTTGAGTACGATCCTATATTTTAGCAAAAAGGATTGGCTTGTGATGGGCGATTCCATTCGTTGTGAAAAAGCATCAGAAATTATGGAATAGATTGATGACGTCAGACCGTCTCACAACCCACTTTCCCACACCCCGATTCTTGATAACTTTCATGTGAAGGACGGTTATTGCATTGAATAAATGGCGATCTTCAAAGCATGAAATACGTACAAGGAA
>SKUL01000197.1 GCA_007129985.1 Flavobacteriales bacterium | reverse complement strand
TTTACTCGGAGGCACTGGGCACATCGGTGCTTATCATCGTGATTTTGTACGCCACGGAGCCCGCCCTTGCCGACGGAACTCCGATAGGCCTGGGTGCGCTCGGTGCGCTGCCGGTGGCCCTTTTGGTGTGGGTAATTGGTCTGGCACTTGGCGGCACCACGGGTTATGCCATCAATCCGGCCCGCGACCTTGGCCCGAGGCTGATGCACCAGTTGCTCCCCATCAAAGGCAAAGGCACCAGCGACTGGAGCTATGCATGGGTTCCGATTTTGGGGCCCATTGCCGGAGCGCTGATTGCAGCCGGCATATTTATGTTGCTGAGCGCGGGGAGTATGGTGTGATGGCAAGACATGTTTTTACTGGCTTGCCGAGCAAAGGCTTTCACAGAAATATTTCCTACTTTTGAGGGAAGATAATCAATATGCGCTATGGACATTCATGCTAAAAAACTGCTGTTGATTGAATGGCTCCTGAAGCTTCAAGATGAGCGAATGTTAGGCAGAATTGAAGACCTGAAAGAACAATCAGATTTTTGGAGCGAGTTAAGCACTGAGCAGAAGGCGAGAATTGAACGAGGCATTCAGGATTTGAACGATGGTAAAAAAACTCCTTATGAGGAAATCATCGCAAGCCACAGGCGAGAATGAAACCCGTTGTTTTTTCAGAAACGGCCAAAACTGACCTCGAGCGCCTTTTGCTTTACCTTGAGGAAAACTGGTCAATTGAGGTTAAGCATCAATTTGTTAATCAACTTGACATTGCAATCAAGACAATCGTGAAATTCCCTGAGGGATTTCCGTCTTCGAGTTTGAAACAAGTAGTTAGAAAGTGTGTAGTAACTGAGCAAACTTCTCTTTTCTATCGCATTAAGAAGAAGGAGATTGAGATTATCGCGATTTTCGACTCGCGTCAAGACCCCCTTCAACTTCGACTTTAAATTGATACAGTTGCGTGCTCTCTGGTTCGAATTATTCATAGCCATGAGCCGATTACGCTCTCTAATCGGCTCATATAACATGAATATTTGAGCCGAATAATGCGTATATTTGGCTCATGCTTTACAACTGGCAACTACCCGACTGGCCCGATTTCTCCTACAATGAGGACGAAGTAATGGACAATATCCTCGCCTATACCGAGCGGATGGGACGGGTGAGTGGCATGGTGAGGGCACTATCTGATGAGGTTGAAGCGGAGGTGGTTATTTCGGCCCTGCTGGCAGAAGCCGTAAAGACATCGGAAATTGAGGGAGAATACCTCAGTCGGGAAGATGTAATGTCATCCATACGAAACAACCTCGGCATCAACGCCACCCCGCAAATTGTGAGAGACAAGAGAGCCAATGGAATTGTGAAGATGATGCTCCATGTGCAGAAATCGTTTGCAAAGCCCTTGAGCGAATCGGAACTGTTTGCATGGCACCGCTTGCTGATGGAAGGCAATCATTATGTCAGGGCGGGGGCATGGCGCTCATCTGCCGAGCCCATGCAGGTGGTTTCGGGTGCTGCCGGAAGGGAAAAGGTGCATTTTGAAGCTCCACCATCGGTGAGCGTGCCGAAAGAGATGAAAAAATTCATCCGCTGGTTCAACGACACGGCACCGGGAGGAAAGTCGGCCATAGCGTTTGCACCGGTGCGCTCTGCTCTGGCACACCTGTATTTTGAAAGCATTCACCCGTTTGAAGACGGAAACGGAAGGATTGGACGGGCATTGTCAGAAAAAGTGCTCTCTCAGCATGCGGGTCGGCCGGTGATACTGAGTCTTTCACAGGTTATAGAATCCAACAAAAAGGCGTATTACGCTGCATTGAAAAACGGACAACAATCGAATGAAGTGAGCACTTGGCTGCGCTATTTTACGGGAGTTGTCAATGATGCCCAACACGCCGCCGAAGAGCAGATTGCCTTTGTGGTAAAGAAAACCCGCTTTTTTGATGTACACCATGAAGCCCTTGAACCGCGCCAGCTCAAAGCAATCAAAAAGATGTTGAACCAGGGACCTGATGGCTTTGAAGGAGGGATGAGTGCCGGGAAATACTCGGGCATCACAGGGGTATCAAAAGCCACCGCTACCCGCGACCTTCAGGAACTGGTGAAAAAAGGAATCCTCACCCCGTCCGGTGAAGGCAGAAGCCGAAGGTATTTGTTGGTGATTTGAGTTGTGGAGTAAGCGGCAAACAAGCTCTACCCCTCCACCTTCACACTCTTCACATTGTCGCTTACCACCCGTTCAATCAGCATTTGCCGGGGGTCGAGAGCCGCCTTGGCAGGAAGACCTTCTACCGTCATTACATAGCGCGCCGGACTTTGGGTAAGACGCACTCGCTTCCAAGCCATAAGGTTCTTTTCGTCCTTGTCGCTGTACACGCCGATGTCAATCCACTCGCGCAGGGGCTGTTCTGTTTCATTTCCGAGGCTGTCGGCATAGAATTTACGCGCTTCAAGCTCAAAGGCCACCTCGTACAAATCGTCTGATAGCTTACGCGCAGTGGCTTCTTTTAAGCGAAGGTCGTACAGCGTGATTTGCTTAATCCAATCTTCAACAAGGTACGAAAGGGAATCCGGCACACGCGGCTCAAGGTGACGCAGGTAATCGAGCGAACTTGGGTAAGGCGGTTCCGCGTAGGCATATTCTTCCAGAAATGTGCGGAGAGAAGTATTTACGCTGTCCTCGCCAATGTAATCCTGCAAAGAATACAGCACCACAGCACCTTTTCCGTAGTGAATATAGTCCTGATTTTCTACCTTGTACAGCGGTAATTCCTTTACCATCTCACCACTTCGCCCTCTCAAATAGCGGTCGTAATTGTATTTGAGGAATTTTTTCATGCGCATGTCGTCGCCCTTCAAATCTTTCTTCATTACCATTAAGCTGCTGTATTCGGCAAAACTCTCTGTCAGCATGGTTCCACCCTGCATGTTTGCGGGTATTTCCTGATGCGCCCACCATTGATGCGCCATTTCGTGTGCAATTACGGCATCTACAATGTTGTTATCGTTTTCATCTTCGAGGTTGATGATAAAGCCAATGCTTTCCGAATAAGGCATGGTTCCGGGAAATGCCTGTGCAAAACTCGCGTATCGCGGAAACTCAACAATGCGCGCTTGTTTATGGTAATACGGCCCGAAATGTTCTTCGAAATACTCAAAACTTCGCTTAACGGCATCAATCATCATAGCCACATTCACGTGATGTGCAGGATGATAGTACACCTCGACATCAATGTCGCGGTATTTTTCGCGGGCCACCTCATAGCGGGCGCTCATAAAACTGTAAAAATTCTGCGAGGGTTGGTCGAGTTCGTATTTGAAGTAACGGCGGTCTCCCTCGGTCCATTCATTTACCAAAGACCCCGGCGCCACGGCTATCTGGTCTGTACTTGTACTGATTACCGAACTCACATTCACCCAATCGGCAAGGCCATTTGTAAGGTAATTGCTCATGCACACATGGCCACAGGGATATTGCAAAGGCGGCATGCGGTCGCGCTCGGGAAGTCCATACTTCTTGCGGTCGTTTTTACCCATGAGTTCCGCGCCCTCGCTGTAGCCCATGGTTGGAAGAATCTCAAAATTATTGAGAAAAGTCCCGTTGCGAACGATGTTGGTATTACCACTGGTGTTCTGAAACCCTTTGGTAACGTAAGCTGTTTTTATGGTCATATTCAGAGCATCACCCGGCTGTAAAGGGCGGCTAAGTGCGTAAATCTGAAAACCCAGTTCCTCGTCGTTCAGCACAAGCTCCGCATCCGGAATGATTATTTCATTCTGCCATTTCTGATTCAAATTGAAAAACAATGAATCAATGGCTTGGTCGGATTTGTTCAAGAATTGCGCGTCAGCCTTCACATAGACATCACGTTTTTCGGGGAAAATGTCAATGTAATAATCAATGTCTGTAAGTACCGGCAAGTGCCTGTCTTTGTATTGCCTGTATTTCTTTTCGTATTCTACCGACTCCAGCTTGACCTGCTTGCTACTTTTGTAGGGATTCAGCACAATGGTATTGTAGTACACCCAACCGGCCACCAACAACCAGCACACTCCAACAATTGCAAACGCTCGTTTTGCGCCCCCTGTGAAGCTACCTTTTGCCACCAGCCATTTTTCGCGCATACTGCTTACCACACTGCGGGGCCAGAAGAACCCTGCGACGAAAATCAGCAACACGGCAAACAGCAACCAATAGGCATTGAACCAAAGTGTTCCGACCAGCCCGGGACCAAAACGATTCATGTCTGAATAGAAAATACCCGGTGATTCGCCCGGCAAGAGCATATTACTTTGCCATTCCAAAACGCTCATCACAATACTCCACACTGTAATAAACAGCAGTCCGATAAAATAACCCACATAACGATTATTGAGCAGGGTTTGAATGACCACAAAAAGCGCTGCCAGAATGATATATCCGGGAAGATTAGCAACGAGGAAATGCACAAGGTAAACGTCCAGCTCAATGCGGGTATAACCCCTCAGCAATTGCGAAAGGACCCCTATCAAAATAAACATGAATTGCAGAAGCACCGCAACGCTCACCAGGCTTGCCACCTTGGCAAAAATGCTCACAAAACTGTGATGTGGCGTGGCATTAATCACCTCGTGTATATGGCTCATGCGGTCGCGCCATACGAGTTCGCCGCTGAAGAAAATAACCACAATCAGCAAAAAGATTCCGGTAGAACCCTCAATGTCGTCAATGATTTTGTAGGTAACGGGGTAGGTCTGAAGTCCGTAGTATTCGTAGCCTTCAAAGAGGCTAATAACCAGCAATAACACTCCAAAAAGCGCCACAATTTTGAACACCACACTTTTTACGATGCTGCGCAGGTTGGCCATGAAAAAGCTGGCGAATTGCAAACGATTGAGCTTAGCGTTAAACTGCGAAAGCACAGCGGGTTTCTCGGCAACAAGCTTTTCGAGCTGTGCTGTTTTCTGTGTTTCGGGTTTGCTTTTTCGGCTGAAGCGCAGTTTTTGCTGAAAGCTAAAACTCCAGTAGCTCAAAACCGAAATAACCAGCCCCAGCGCGAGCCAAAACAAGCGGTTGTAGAGAATGATTCCCTCAAGCGCAGGGCTCAGTGTATTGCGCTCGGCGGGAGTCCAGTACTGCGAATAAACGCTGTAGGTTCTCACAGCGAAAGTATCCGTGAGCGCCGCAAGGGTTTTGTTGTCAATATCGCTGATAAGTGTGCCCGAGGCGAAGTAAGCCACAATAATGGCCAGCGCACCCACAAAACTGATGATGGTATTTTTAAACTTATGGGCCAGAAAAAAGATGATGCTACCCGCGAAAAACATGTTGGGAAGCACAAAGTAGAGGTAGTTGCTGAGCAGATTCGACCAATAGAACGGCCCCATTCTGTCGCTGTCCACCCATCCGGCCAGCGGACTGATAACACTCCCGAGCCACGCCCCTACAAAAACCCCAAGTAAGGGCAAAGTACTGAGTATCCACGCCCCGAGAAAACGCCCCCAAAAAAAGCCGGCTTTGCCAATGGGCAAATGAAAAAGTATCTCATTGAACTGGTTGTTGTGGTCTCGCAAGGCAGCATTGTTGAAAAAGGCCGCCGCGAACAAAAGCCCCATAATGCCCATAATGAGCGTAAACTGGGTAATCACATCGGGGGCGTTGCGGTGTACGTTGCCTATGGCTCCGCCAATTTGCACATTGTCGCTTGCCACCGCGCCGAACGCAAACAGGGCAACCAGACCAAAAAAGACGTAGAGCATCGGACTTCTGAAGGCCGAGCGCAACTCGAGTTTGAAAAATTCGCTAAACATCTTCGTGGCAGATTCAGGCCGTTACGGCGGGGTTAATTTTCACGAAAAACACGTCTTCAAGGTTGGGCTCAACGGCTGTGAAACCCTCGCCGGGGTGATTGTCGCTCAATACGTGTATGTGCGGACGGCCACCTACCATTTTATCGCTTATCACGTGGTGTGTGCTTCGGTATGCATCCACTTCGCCGCGCTCAAGTGCCTTCGTCCATACTTTTCCGCGCAGTTCCTCGAGCACCGAAACCGGGCTGCCGGCATACACAATGCGCCCGAGGTTCATGATGGCCATGGAAGAGCACAGTTCGCGCACATCATCCACAATGTGGGTGCTCAAAATCACCACTACTTCGCGACCCACATCGGCCAGCAGATTGTGAAAACGGTTGCGTTCTCCGGGGTCAAGGCCTGCGGTGGGCTCATCCACGATGATAAGACGCGGATTGCCAATCAGTGCCTGGGCAATTCCAACCCGCTGTTTCATTCCGCCGGAGAAACCCTTTACGCTTTTGCTGCGCTGCTCATAGAGGTTTACTTTCTGAAGCAGGTATTGCACCAGCTCTTTGCGCTCCTTTTTGGCGGCGATACCTTTAAGGATTGCCACATGATCGAGGAGTTGTTCGGCCGTGATACGCGGATACACGCCAAACTCCTGCGGCAAATAGCCCAACACCTTGCGCAACTCGGCAGGTTGTTTCATGATGTCGATATCGTCAAGAAAGGCCCTGCCGCTATCGGCCTCCTGAAGTGTTGCGAGCGTTCGCATAAGGCTTGATTTACCGGCGCCGTTTGGGCCGAGAAGACCAAACATACCATTGCTGATTTCAAGGCTTACATCGTCGAGGGCTTTTACCCCGTTCGGATAGGTTTTGGATAGGTTTTCAATGCGCAAAAGTGCCATAAGGGTTGGATTTAGGTGCCACAATGTAAGTGTTAGACGGAGAAGTTCACCATTTTACTACACCAAAGGCATAGAATGCTGATTAGCGGAAGGGTAAGGTTGAGTGCTATTCAATGCTGTTTGGGATATCTGACATGGGTTTTTGGGCAAGGAGACGAGTGGTTCGTGCTGCCGTAAGTTATGGTTGTCACTCAATTGCCAAGTCAACACGCAATCAATTGTCAACTCATTATTGTTGCGTATCTTCAAGCTCTCACAAAAAGCTTAGCCGTGGTAAGAGCGTTCAAACTTGTGGTTTTGTTTATGTTGGTGCATTGTTTTACACTCTCAAAGGCACAACACTCCCTGAGTGGTCATTGGTGGTACTGCATGAACGGCGACTATTACGAAGTGCTTATCAATGACACTTTCTTTCAGGCCATGAACGTGTATGATTTTGCGTTGTACCCATGGCAAGTAGAGGTATTGTCGGATAAAGAAATGCGTATTTCCGAATCTATGAATTTGGTGTTGCTTGATGCGGATCGGGCGCACCTGTCGGGCATAGACCGCAGTGACACCCTGCAGCGATTGCCGGCAAATGTTTTGACTTTTGAGGATTATGAATGTGAGATGGGAATTTCAAGAGTAGCTTTTAACAATTCTCTGCATCACCAACTTCAGGTGCGTGCAATTTTTAAAAACTGCAAAAGTGAACCTAAGCTACCTGAAAGAATAAAAGAACCCCCGGCTGTTCCGCTTGAATTGGATGTAGACTTTTCGTCCGATTCGCCATCACTCTTAAACGTTCGACACTTTTTTGAAACGGATGAACAAGCTGCTCTTTCCGGAGCCTTGGAAGAACTGTCTAAGCCCGTGCTTACATACAATACAGATTCAACCGAGGCATTGATACATCTTGAGAAAACCGCATTTTGCAACGACTTCTTTACAGTTAATCCTTTTTTGTTTGACGACGGCCTCTTAAGGGTGCATCTCAATTCGGTTCCTTCACACTGCCCGGATAAATGCAGGTTTAATTTCTATCTCCTGATTGAAGGTGAAAGTAGATTGGTGATTGATCAGATTGAGATTCTGGAATAAACCATGAAGGCATTTCAAAC
>SKUL01000208.1 GCA_007129985.1 Flavobacteriales bacterium | reverse complement strand
TTGCTGAATCATTTGGTTTACTGCCGGGTTTGCACTTGAACAAACTCCACTTGAGCAAATTGGGACATCCGATTTGTTAATGAACTTAACCCAAAGAGAATCTGTTTGGGCCGACACATTGAATGTCGCCAACATGAAACATGCAAAAATCACCGTAAAGAAAGGGAGTGAAAAAAAACTGCTTTTCTCGCCTTTTGAACGAAAGGCAATTAGATTGGCTGCCTTTGAAGCCGGGAAATGAAATAAGGTTTTCATAACGCTGTAGTTTTTGGTTAATAATTATCTGACCCAATACCCCTCGTGGGTTTGGGAAGGCTGGTTTCATGATAATCTCTTGCAAAAACTAACCGGTTCATTTGTTAGGTCGTGCTGCAATGAATAGAATATATCTGATAAATCAGAAAGAATAAGTCATTCATTTTTTTTCAGTTTGTTTATCAATTATTTAAAAGACTCATTAGTTCATTTTACAGCACGGTTCAATTTAGCTCTACGTTATTTTTTACGACTTTTTCGTCGTGTAAATAGAATTTGTGGTGAAAAAATGGCGAAAGAACAACTTTTGCGTACTGCTACTGAACCCGTTCAAAGGTTAAACTGCCATCAGGAATGAACTAATTAACAAGGATCGTGCTGTACTCTATACAATTACAGTTTATTAAGAGTGTGTTCCCGCCATGCGCCGCGCTTCGATGCTGAAGCTTCAGCGTAGATGCATCCCACTTCGTGCTCTTTGAACCAGAGCTATCACAGCGCTGAAAAAAAAGAACACTAAACGCGATTGCCAGGGTATAACCGCAACTCGTCATGGAGGTTTTTTCCTTCATTTGGCTATCTTGCCGGGCACTAATCAAAGCAAGGTATGGAAGAAAGTATCTTAACCGCTGTTTTTTTGCCACTTGCGCTTGCCTTTATCATGGTGGGGATGGGGCTGTCGCTTACGCCCGGTGATTTCAGACGCGTGGTGGCTTACCCCAAAGCGGTAACAATTGGCATCATTTGCCAGTTGATTTTACTGCCTTTGGTGGGTTTTCTGCTGGTTTCGCTCTTTCAGCTACAGGGCGCTTTGGCTGTTGGTTTGATGATTATTGCCGCATGTCCGGGAGGTGCCACATCCAACCTGATTGCGCATCTCAGCAGGGGAGACACGGCCTTGTCCATATCTCTCACCGCGGTTTCCTCCACGATGGCCGTAGTTACCATTCCGCTTATTGTGAATTTCTCCATTGGCTATTTTGGTGAGGAAGGAAGCGTAATGCTACCGGTGGTGAAAACCATTGCTCAGATTTTTGTCATCACATTGATTCCTGTCGCCACCGGGATGGTTATCAGAAAGAAGCGCCCCGGCCTCGCCGATGCCGCTGACAAACCCGTGCGGTGGATGTCGGCCGTGTTTCTTGCTCTTATCATCGTGGCTGCTATGATAAAAGAGCGCGAGAATCTGGTGGCTTTTTTCCGGTTGATGGGACCCGCAACCCTTGCGCTGAACCTCGGAATGCTGCTGGTAGGCTATCTATTGGCTACTGTTTTTATGTTGAGCAAAAAGCAGCGCATCACCATCAGCGTGGAGTCGGGCATACAAAACGGAACACTTGGTATTTTCGTCGCAGCCACGCTTTTAAAGAATTCTGTAATGACTATTCCGAGCGCTATTTACAGCCTCATTATGTTTATGACGGCGGTTCTGGTTATTGGCCTGAGCTCGAAACTTAACCCTAAATCCGGCGGCTAATTATGCAAACCATAGCAAAGTTGCGATGTTGATTGGGAGTGGTTGTTATTTTAGCAGAAATTTATCTACCATGAATCTGAGACTACTTCTACCTCTGTTGATGTTCTTTTTCACAATGCCTGTTTTTTCACAGGTAGACGAAGATGAAGATGACGATTTTGACTTTTCAGAATTCGAGCTGGCTGCACCGCCTTCAAAAAGCTTTTGCACCAACAAGGTGCTGGGGCAGATTCCAACAACGTTGCTTGGTTTCAACTATGACCTACAGTTTCCGCATGATTTGAGTGTGATGCCTCCCATCGGCGGAGAGGAGTTTTTTCCGGAGCAAACAGCCGAGATTTCACCGGCACAGGCTTTCAATTTTCAGGGCAACTTTCCCATCGTTTCCCGAAACAACATACTTATCAACCTCAACACCATTTTTCATCACCAGTCGTATGCATTCTCCGGCGATGATAGCCATCCCTTGATGCAAAGCCTTGGTCGTCATGGTCTCACGCGCTCAGCGGTGATGGGTACGGTTTTCAAGCCGCTCAACGACCGTCATTTTATTCTGGCTCAGGTGGGTGCGGAAGTGAATGGCGACTACGTTTTTAACGATGCCGGTGATGTCTTCGGGTCGGTTCGTGTCCCTGCCGCTGTGCTTTTTGGGTGGAAGCCCCACGACCGTTTGATGTACGCCTTTGGATTGTCGCGCACCTACATCGGAGGTTCGCTCAACTACGTGCCGGTGATATACTACTACCACACCTTCAAGAATCAGAAATGGGGAATTGAGGCGCTTTTGCCTGCTCGTGGTGCGCTGCGCTACAGGTTCAACAGCTTATCTGTGCTCTTGCTGGGCTTCAACGCCACAGGTGCCAGTTACAGCCTGAACAGTTTTGATAACTACGCCCAGTCTTTTGCGCCGCCTCAGCAAGGTGAATTACCCGGATTTCCTGACATGCTCAACAGCGCACGAAACGTTGAATTACGCCGCTCGGAATTGCGATTGGGATTAACTTTTCAGCGCTCGATTGTGGGCTTTTTCTGGCTCACGCTGGATGCAGGTTACCGCGTAAACTGGAGTTACGGAGTTGATCAGGGAGGTGATTTTCTCCGCTTCTTTGGTGATAATACGCCCTACTTTTTGGAGACAGACCTGCGCAATACGCCGTACATCAGCGTAGGCATAAGCTACATGAGCCCTTAGGGTTTACTCGCCTTTTTTCTTGAGACGGGTCCAAACGTCGGTACGGCCAAAAACTGCGGTACCTACGAAACCGCGCACCTCAATTTTGTTCTCGTCAATCATCTCAATCTTGCAGTTGTAGGTGGTTCCGTTCTTGGGGTCGTAAATGGTACCGTCTTTCCAGATTTGGTCTTTCTCGTCAAACACAAAATCCTTCAAAACGCGGTATCCTTTGAGCGGGGTTGACCGCAGTGATTTATCGGGGTTGTTTTCATCCACCCGCGGATTGCCTTTTTCGTCGAGCGGTTCTTTGAGCCAAACCACCTTTCCGTAGAACTTATTCCCGATTTGCTCAACCTTGATGTAGCTCCGTCCGTCGCTGGGCTGCCATACACCGATGAGCTGGTCGGCCTGAACCTGAGCCATGGAGGTTCCGGCAAAAAGGGTAAACACAAACGTGAGTAATGCGATGGGAAGTACAGATTTCATGGGTTTGGGTGTTTGTTGTTATTCGTTGTGATGAATGCTGAAACGCAATTTTCCTGCCACAGTCATTTCATCCATGAGGTCTTCGCTGATGTTCAAATCGAGCACCCAGGTGGTGCCTTCATCGTTCAGGTAAGGCACAAGGTTCATTTTTTCGGCGAGGCTCAGTTTGAAACTCTTTCCCTCGGGTAGCGGACTAAGCGTTCCTATCGTCATCAGGCTGTGGTTATTGCTTACCACCTGAAGCAAAAGGCTTTCGGTAATGGTAGCGTCTTCGTTGCTCATCTCCAGCGTAGCCTCCGCAATACCAACGGTTTTGATTTTGTTTTTCTCAATTCCGGTGGCCTTTGCCAATTGGTCGAGGTTCAGGTTGGCGGGCATTTGAAGCGTGTTGGAGCCTTCAAACAGCATTTCTCCGGTGAGCTCAAGGAGTTCTTCGTGTTGGTCGTGCACCGCAGTGGTGCCGCATCCGTACAGTGTAATCAGCGCAATGGCCAGCAAAGCTGTTTTTTTCATGGTTGAAGGCGTGTTATTCGGTCCTAAAAATAACGAATCAGGAGGGAGTCTGTTTGCTTAGTCCTCAAGGAGCATGATGGCCTCATGCAGTTCGCCGAGTGTTTTTACATCCTGTGTTTTCTGCGCAATGGTCAATCCGCTGCGGTACACCTTCATGGCTTCGTCTGCGTCGCCGGAATCCTCCAGCAACTTACCCAGCTGGTAGTAGCTGCCGAGGTAGTCAGGGTCGTGGGCAATGAGGTTTTTGAGGGTTTCGAGCGCCCGCTGAGATTCACCGGCTTTGCGGTATTCGAGCGCAGCGGCATATCGCAAAAAAGAGTCATCGGGATTGGTCTCCAGCATTTCCTCAATCATGCGGAGTCTGTTCCTCGGTATGTCAGAATCGGAGTAAGTGCTTGTCATCGTAAAACAGGTTAACCTCGCTTCCGGGCTGCAGTACTTCCTGCTCCCTGAAGATAAATTCAAAGTTACCTGATTTCAGCAAATAGGCATAACTGTTACCTTCAAACCGACGGTCGAGCACGCGGGCCCTCATTTTTGATTCACTTCCCCGCACGCTTAATTTCTCGGGGCGAATCATGATTTTCTTGCCGGCTACTGTGCTTCCAAGCTCTACCACTGGCCCGGTCAACTTGGCAACATACTCATTCACCGGCTCGTTGTAAATCGTTTCGAAGGGTGCTTTTTGCAGAATCTGGCCGTCTTTCATCACCGCCAATTCATCGCAGAGGGCAACTGCGTCCTGAATGTCATGGGTAACAAGCACGGCGGCGGTTCGCGTGGTGCGAAGCAGGTCGTGAACTTGTTGCCTGAGCTGGCTGCGAAGGGTAACATCCAGGTTGCTGAATGGCTCGTCGAGCAATAACAATCGCGGCGAAATGGCCATGCAGCGCGCAAGAGCAAGGCGTTGCTGTTGTCCGCCGGATAGGGCACCGGGTTTTCGCGATTCCAGTCCTTCGAGGTTGGTGAGCGAAATCATCTGACGGGCAATTTCACGCCTCCGGGTTTTGTCTTTTTCGCGAACCCCAAACAGGATGTTATCCATGACAGTGAGGTGCGGAAACAGCGCAAAATCCTGAAAAATCATTCCGATATTCCGGTCACCGGGAGGAACCATCACCTCCTCCGAAACCACAGTAGTTCCGTCCACACGAACTTCACCTTTTTCAGGCACTTCAAAACCGGCAATAATCCTGAGCAATGTGGTTTTTCCGCAACCGCTTTCACCCAGCAAGCCCAGCACCTTGCCCTTGTCGAGGGTGAGGTTTGCTCCATGAACTGCCGGCAACTCCTTGCCTGCAAACGATTTGCTAACGCCTGTTACTTCCAGTGCCGGTATCATTTGGATTTGATAAGGTGATGGATGAGCAAGATGGGAACAATTCCCGAAACCACAATCAGCAACGAAGCAGGTGCCGATTCGCGCAGCATCTCGTCGTTGGCGTATTCAAAAGCGGTGGTTGCCAGGGTGTCGTAATTGAAAGGCCGCAGTATCAGCGTGAGCGGAAGTTCTTTCATCACATCCACGAAAACCAACAGAAATGCAGCGAGAATAGCGGGTTTTAACACGGGAATATTCACGCGTAAGAGCGTGTACAAATGTCCTTTTCCGAGCGACCGCGATGCTTCGTCAAGGTTGCTGCACTGCTGCTCAAAGTTGCCCTCCAGCGGGTTGACAGACACGGCCATAAAGCGAATCAGGTAGGCATAAACCAGTGCGGCAATGGTGCCCGTAAACAGGATTTGCGTGTTTACCGAGCCAAAGGCATGGGCAAGCGACTCAAGAAAATGTTCTGCCCCGGCGGCAGCCACCATCACGCCAACGGCAATCACAGCACCGGGAATGGCATAGCCCAGTGAAACCACCCTTTTAACCAATGTTCCGGCGAGTGTTCGGTTGATGCGGCTGCTGTAAATGAATACCAGCGAGAGCACCACAATCAGCGTGGCGGCCACCAGGGCAAGGCTCACCGAATGCCACACAATTTCGCCGAAACGCGTGCCCTCCATCCGCGGCCAGCTTATCCATGAGTCGTTTACAATCTTCAGGAAAGGAATGAGAAAACCGAAAGCAAAAGGTACCAAACAGGCCACTGTGAAGAGCCATTTGCGAGGTCCGTTTACTTTGAGCGATGCACTTTTTTTGAGCCCCGTGTTACTGGCAAAGCGCGAGCGTTGAATGCGCTTCTCCACGAAAAAAAGCAGACCTACCACCAGCATGAGCACGGCCGATAGCTTGATGGCAGCTTCCAAATCGCCCAATGAAAACCAGGCTTTGAAAATGCCCGTGGTAAACGTGTTGATTCCGAAATACTTTACTGCTCCGTAATCGTTCAAAACTTCCATCATCACCAGAAACAATCCCCCGGCAATGGCGGGTCTTGCAAGCGGCAAGGCAATTTTGTAGAAAATGCGAAAGGGCTTGTTGCACAGGGACGAAGCTGCCTCAAAAATAGAAGCTGATTGCAACTCAAACGCGGCTTTTGCTGGAAGGTACACGTACGGAAACAACACCAGTCCGAGGGTGATGGAAAGCGAGCCGATGTTCATTGTGTCAAAGTAAAGCGCCTGTGCCAGTTCAGGCCCGCCAAGGTTGCGCAGCGTTCCGTAGATAGGGCCGGTAAACGACAGGATGCCGGCATAGCTATACGCCACGATATACGACGGCAGTGCAAGGGGTAGTATTAGTGCCCACGACAACCACTTTTTGGCCGGAAAGTCGTACCGACTGATGAACCATGCAGTGCCAACGCCAAGCACCAGCGCAATGGAGCCGGTAAAGGCACAAAGCAGAATGGAATTGGCCGTGTATTGAAACAGCAGGTTGTTTACAATGTGCTGCCATGCAGATGTTCCGGGAAGAAACATCCGCAACAACACTAGCAACAAAGGGATGGAAAAAACGATTCCAAGTAGTACGGAGGTGAGCAGCCACCCCGGAGCCACAAACAAACGCGTGATGCGGCGGTAGTAGGGCAGGATGGCGTTACTTCCAGCCGACACGGTCAAAAATTTCTACCGCCCGGGAGTTGTACTTGCCCAACAGGTTCAAATCGAGCGTATCCTGTTTGAAATCACCCCACGAGCGCAGTAGTGCTGATACCGGTACCCCGGCCTTCACCGGATACTCCGAGTTGGCCTCAGCAAATAGCTCCTGAACATCATCCCGGGAGAGGAATTCGAGCAGCTTAATGGCATTTTCGCGGTTGGGGGCGTGGGCGGTAACACCTGCGCCGCTGATGTTGATGTGCGCACCGCGGTCGTTTTGGTTGGGGAAGAAAACTCCGATGTTCTCAACGGCTGCGCGTTCTCCGGGCTCGTCAGATTGCATGAGCTTACCCACATAATAGCTGTTCACAATGGCAAGGTCTCCCTGACCGGAAGCGATGGCAATCACCTGATCTCGGTCATTACCTTTGGGCTTGCGGGCAAAATTGGCAACAATGCCACGCGCCCAATCTTCGGCTGCTTCAGTACCTCCATGCGCAACCATGGACGCCAGCAGTGATTGGTTGTAGATATTGTCCGAGCTTCTTACCAGCAAACGGCCGCGCCACTTTTCGGATGTCAGGTCTTCGTAGGTGGAAAGGTCTTCGGGTTGCACCCTGTCTTTGGTGTACACCAGCATTCTCGTTCGCACGGTTTGTCCAAACCAATAGTTTTCAGCGTCGCGCAGATATGCAGGAATGTTTTGCTGCAGTATGGGCGAGGAAACAGCCTGAAGCAGGTTTTTTGACTTCGCCAGAACCAGTCGGCCGGCATCTACAGTAACCAACAGATCAGCGGGCGATTTCGCGCCTTCGCTCTCCAAACGGGTAATGAGTTCATCCGCGCCGGCTTTAACCACGTTCACCCGAATACCGGTTTCTGCCTCAAAGCGGTTAAAAATGTCCTGGTCTACTTCGTA
>SKUL01000368.1 GCA_007129985.1 Flavobacteriales bacterium | reverse complement strand
GCCTCCGAAACGGTGGGCAAGGTGCTGAAGCCCGGCGACTACGTGGTGTATGAATCTACCGTGTATCCCGGTTGTACCGAAGACGATTGCGTACCGGTGTTGGAGCGCGAATCAGGCTTGAAGTTCAAAACAGATTTTAAGGTTGGCTACAGTCCGGAGCGTATTAATCCCGGAGACAAAGAGCATACCTTGCGTTCCATCGTGAAGGTTTCTGCAGGTTGCTGTGAAGAATCAGCGGAGCAGATCGCCAAAGTATATGAGTTGGTGGTAGATGCCGGTGTGCACCGCGCTTCGTCCATTAAAGTTGCTGAAGCCGCCAAAATCATTGAAAATACCCAGCGCGATGTGAACATTGCGCTTATCAACGAGCTTTCCATCATCTTTAACCGCATCGGAATCAATACCTATGAAGTGCTTGAAGCTGCCGGTACCAAGTGGAATTTTCTCAACTTCAAGCCCGGTTTGGTGGGAGGCCATTGCATCGGTGTGGATCCGTACTACCTTACGCACAAGGCAAAGCAACTGGGTTACCACGCGCAGATTATCAACTCAGGGCGTTTTGTAAACGATAGCATGGGGGCTTATGTCGCCAAGCAAACCGTGAAGAAAATTATTGCCAAAGGCAAAAACATTGGTCAATGCCACGTGCTCATTATGGGCGCCACCTTTAAGGAGAATGTTTCGGATATCCGAAACTCAAAAGTTGTGGATGTGGTGCGCGAGTTTGAGTCGTTCAGCGTGAAGGTAGATGTGGTAGACCCGCATGCCGATTCACACGAATTGTTTGAGGAATATGGTTTTCATCTCGCCGAAAAGGCCGATGGCCCTTACGATGCAGTGGTGGTGGCCGTAAATCACAACGAGTACAGCAATCTCAGTGAAAACGATTTCGACAAGCTGCTGAACGGAAGCGGAATTTTGGTTGATTTGAAAGGAATCTACCGGGATAAGCTTAGTCGCTGGGATTACTGGAGCCTTTAAGTTGGTGGCCGCCCATAAAGCCCATTCTCTACGTTGCATTTGGACTGAAAACCAGCCTTAGGCAGGCAGTCATCCCAAACCAAAGGGAAATCTTGCTTTTCAGTCCTGCGTGCGCCTTGATAATGAGCTTTATGACTCAGCCACTGGATTGGCAGACTCTGGATTATGGATTGACGTAGATTTCCAAACCCCTCACCCCCATATCAACAGGAACCTCTCCCGTAGCCTGAAAGCTGGCATTAAGGGGTTCGTACTTTCCGTCGCCGTTTACATCAATCCATTCAAAGCTCTTGTTGGTGCTGAGTGAAAGCACAATCACGATGTCTTCGGTTTCGTTGCCTGTGATTTGCAGTGGGTTGTCAAAGGGTCCTGTAACCACACATGAGCCCGCAGGAATGGGCGAAGAATCGAAAAGTGGGTTGGGTACTGTGGTCGCTCCTTCGGGTGCCTGGCCTGTAACAGTTTCCGTGTAATCTACTCCCAGAAAGGTCATGGTTGTTTCAAATCCCCAATAACCTTGAAGCCGGTTGCCGTTTACTTCAATCGTTTCGTTGTTGATGTTGTAAGAGGTGATGTAGTTGTTAAAGCCAATAAAACTCGCAACGGTTCCGGTGTACATGTTGCCGTTCCACAAATATTCGATATCGTAATTCTGGTAGGCGAGAGAAACACGAATCCACGGATAGGTTCCTTCATTAATCTGCGAAAAGGGAATGCGGATAAAGTCCTCACATTGGCCTTTTACAATAGCCTGGTCAAAATCCAGTGCTGATGCTCCGCCTGCCGCAGTTTCCGGTCCGTTGAAAATAATTTCGCCAGTGCCCAAAGCGGTAAAGGCAGACGGCGCCAACTCAATATAGTGTGCGCTGATGCCATTGAATTGAGGTGATTGTCCGGCGTGCGCAGTCGGCAAATTGGCCGGAAGACCAAAATTGTTCAATCGCTGTTGCTGGTTGTTAAAGCGAAACTTAAAAACCAAACCGGGGCCATCGGGGCCGGGGTCGGTGGCAGGGTCCTTACAGGCTTGCGGCATGGCTTGCGGAGTAGGGTCGTTCGGTGTTTCAACCGGGTCCGGTTCGTCTTTTTTGCAGGCGGTCAATGCCACCAACACAGAAAGTGCACAGAGAAATTTGGAGCTGTAGTGCATGGTTGTGTGGTTTTGCTCTAAAACGCAAAAGTAGTGAGTTTATTGGTGTGCAATTCCTGATTGACTCTTGCGGTGTTTCAAAATGGTAAGGGCTCCGTTGTTGGCTCCTACAATGTAGTGGAGTTGCCCGGCAATATGCAAAGCGGCGAGGCTCCGTGCATCGCTGAAATGATAAAAACCTGAATGAGGCTCAAAGTCAAATCCTCCCTCGCCGTCGCTAAGGAGCACAAAACCGCGACAAGCGTCGTACCGCACTGTTTCCACCTCGGCGTTGTACATATTGCCCACACCAATGATATCTTTCACTCCGTCGCCGTTCACGTCGCGCACATCTATGCCCATCAGGGGTCCGAATTGCGCGTGGGCAGGAAGCTCATGCCGTTTGAACTGCCCGTTGCCCAGATTTTCAAGATACACGCTGCTAAAATCGTATGCCACGAGGTGCAAAGCCTGCGCCAGCGCATCTTCGCCGTAAATGGCTCGCAAATCGGCTTCGGCAAAGCTTCGGTAGCTGGGAAATTTCATGCCGATAAATGGCATCTGCTCTGAGGAACACTCCCTGCCCCGAACGGGCAGTAAAGTCCCTTTTTTCTCTTTGCTGAGCACAATATCGTAGGTGCCATTCCCATCAAAATCGGCGCAAAAAACGTGCAGCGGGTTCTCGGTGCTGGGTTGAAACTTGTTGTTCTGCCCCAGGTTGCCCACCACAAAATCAATGTCTCCATCGCCATCCATATCTACAGCATGGATGCAGTACCACCACGCGTTGCTTTTTTCGAGTCCGCTTGTGTTTCGGTCAAAGACCAATTGATTGCCGGTGTTTTTGAAAAGCATAATGGGCGACCATTCGCATACCACCGCTAAATCAGGAAGTCCGTCATTGTTGTAGTCTGCAAAAACGGCATCGCTTACCATTCCGATGTTTCGTAATTCAGGCGCGAATTGTTCTGTGATGTCAGTGAAGATTCCACCGTCATTGCGCAGGATGTATGATTTGCCGGGGTAGGGGTAGATGCCGGGAAATTGTTTTCCACCCACAAATAGGTCAAGGTCGCCATCACCGTCAATATCGGTCGCAACAACGCATTTGCCACTGCTCACAATGGTTGGGAGAGCATTGCTCGCACGCTGGTAGTTGCCCTTGCCATCGTTGAGGTAGAGTCTGTCCTGATAGCCTGCATCCTCCGGTGGACGCTCGTTACCGCCACTTACCACGTACAAATCGAGGTGGCCATTTCCATTGGCGTCAAAAAACAGCGCCCCGATGTCTTCGTAGTCGGCCTCTTTCTTCCAGAGGGCGTGGTTGCTGCGAATAAACTTCCCTCCGGCAGTTTGAATGAAGGTGGCCGCCTCTGCTCCTTTGGCATTTCCCACAAAAAAGTCGTCCAGCCCGTCGCCGTTGATGTCTCCCACAGCAATGTGCGGGCCCCAGGTACTTTGCTTGTGCGGCAGCAGAATTTCACGGGCAAAATCGTCAAAGTCGTTTTCGCGGTGCACGAAATCTATACCGATAGCAGGCCCGTTAACCTGCTCAAACAGCGTTTCAAGCTGAGGTGGTGAATACTCTTCACCGGCATCCTGGTAGCGGAGTGTGAGCTTTTGATTGGCTTGTACATCGCGCTTCAATTCTGTTTTTCCGTCGGGCCAGATAACGCGCAGGGTATTTACCGTGCCCAGCTCACCCAGTCCAAAGTGCAGCACAGGTTCAACCGACGACTGGAACCCTCTCGCCATGTACATTTCGCGCTGCTGATAGCCGTTTTCGGTCTCTATCTCAACGCGTGTTCCAAGACCCAATCGGTTGCCCTCTGGGCCGCTTAGCTCAACCCGAAGCCAGTGGCTTTTGCTGTGATTGCGATTGATTGATGCCGGGTCGTTGAGGTTGTTGATGATGAGGTCGAGTGCGCCGTCGTTGTTGAGGTCGGCGTAGGCAATGCCGTTGGAATTTACGGCTCGGTCCAGCCCCCAGCTTGCGCTTGCGTTTTCAAACCTCAAATCACCCGTATTCCTAAAGGCATAATTGGGGATTTTGGCAGCAGGCCAGCGTTCCATGGCTTCCTGAAAAGACATCGGCTGACCCATCATAAAGCGGCGCTCAATTTCGGTTTTAAAATCAACGTCGGTTACGTCCTTGTCTATGCCGTTGGTTATGATGAGGTCGAGCCAGCCATCGTTGTCGAGGTCGGCAAACAGAGGCGCCCAGCTCCAGTCGGTTTTGGCCACTCCCGCCAGGTGGCCAATATTGCTGAAATCTCCGTTTCCGCGGTTCAGGTGCAGCATGTTGAACATGTACTGGTGGTGGTAGCCAATGTCAACCATTTCTCTAAAATTGGCCGTGCTCATGGCTGCCATCATGCGTTTGGAGCGCACATGGTCTTCCGAAACCATGTCGAGCACCATCAGGTCGGTATGGCCATCGTTGTTGAAGTCGGCCGCATCTGCCCCCATGCTGTAAAATGAGATGTGTCCGAAATGGTCGTGAATGCCGTCGCGAAAAGTCCCGTCACCATTGTTGAGGTACAGATGGTCGGGCTGCCGGTAGTCGTTGCACACAAAAATATCAGGAAGACCGTCACCGTTGTAGTCTGCAACGGCGGCTCCCAATCCCCATGCTTTGTTGGAGAGTCCTGCCTCTGAGGTCACATCTGTAAATCGATTCCCGTCGTTTCGGTATAGCTTGTCAGTAGTTGAGGGGTCAATGATGCGCTGAAAATCAAGGTCCACATTCAAATTCTCTAAAAAGTCTATGCGGTGATTGAGTAGAAACATGTCAAGGTCTCCGTCTCCGTCGTAGTCAAAAAAGTAGGCCATGGTGCTGTGTGCCGGGTCGTTAATACCCCATGCTGCGGCCTGCTCGGTAAAGGTCAAATTGCCGTTGTTGATGTAGAGCAGGTTGCGCCTGTCGTCCGGATTGTCGGAAGGCCCCGATTTACACACGTAGATATCCAACAGCCCGTTTCCGTTGATGTCAACCATGCACACACCGGTGGTCCATCCTTCGCTGTCACTCACTCCGGCGCTTTGGGTGATGTCCTCGAATTGAAAATCGCCCTTGTTCAAATACAGCTTGTTGCTACCCTGGTTGGCGGTGAAATAGATGTCGGCCAGCCCGTCGCCGTCAATATCGCCTACAGCAACGCCACCTCCATTGTACATGTAGCTGTATCGAAGGTAGTTGAAGGCTTTGGTTTCCCGGATGTTGTTGGCGAAGTGTATTCCGCTGTGCGCCGGACTGATTTCTTCGAGCAATGTTGGGGGAGGGAGCGGCTCTTCCGTTGAATGTTGGGTATCTTGCTGACTGCAAGATGCGGCAACAAGCATAAGAATCGCCCAAAGTAAAGGTATACGAATGTGGGTGCGGCAGTACATCAGGAGCGAAGATACGGTTTCGCTGCCAATGCCTGCGGACATTGGGTTATTGAGTGTGGGTCAATACTAGAACCTATGACGCCGCTTTCTGCCCGGAGTGTAGAGTACCGATACCTCAATGGCGCCCCGGTTGTTGGTGGCCATCGATAATCCCGATGAGTTTACGTCATAACTGATTCGATACACGTTTCGGTTGTGCTGAACTCCTGCGTGAATGATAAACGCGTCTTGATTTCGGTAAAAAGCCCCGAAAACAAGTCCGTAAGGGTCGCGAAGCTCAATATTTGCCATTGCACCAAACATGATTTCCTGCGCACTTCGCTGCCGCATGTAAAGGATTTGTGGGTCAATGCTGAAATCCTTGTTGATGTTGATGCGCGCACCTCCGTGCAGTACATAGCGCAGAGGGCGACGGGCATTTTCTCCGGTGAGGTTTTCTCTCGGACGCGACACGTGGTACAGCGAAAATCCAACATGGGGATTAACTGTTTTCCGGCGATTGGTGTTCTCATAGCGAATACCCACGTTGGCATCCGGAGAGAATGTAGCCCTGCGCTCCAAAAACTCACCGCTCGGAAGGTCGGGGTCAAAGTTGCTTCCGTCGAACTGACTTTCAAAAAGCAGGTTGTTCATGTTAATCCGGTTGTACAAAAACCCGATTTGAACACCCGTAGAAAGGTGCCAGTGGCGCTGCGACGGGTCTGAAATCTGATAGGCACCGCTCACCAAAAAGTTCAGGGTATTGAACACGTCGGCGGCGTTGTGCGACATCAACGAAGCGCCAATACCAAAGCGCTCCTGAATCGGCATTTCGAAACTGGCGGCGGTTGTGGTGAAATTGCTCCCCATGGACGCCCACTGACTTCGGTATTGCAAACCAATGCGCAGTTCATCCACATCGCCCATGGCGGTGTTGGCCGGATTAATCATCATGGGCATGGCATCGAACTGCGAAAGGTGGGCATCTTGTGCCAGCAGATGATGGCTGCCCGGCAGGCACGCAATCCCCATAAAGGCAATTTGCATCAATCGGATTCGAATCGTTTTCATGGCGCTTATGTTGTTCGTTCTTTTTGGCGTTTTCATGGCAATGGCGATTTATCGGATGAGTGATATCTGACCGGACTTTTCGTGTTCGGTACCCTCGATGGTTGTGGCCTTCACGGTGTACACGTACACGCCCACAGGCACATCCTGTCCGCGGTGCGTTCCGTCCCAGCCGTTTTCTTGCTGATTGCTTTCGAAGATGAGTTCACCCCATCCGTTGTACACTTTAAAGTCTAGCTCTGAGAATGGACCGCCCAATATGTTGTACACGTCGTTCAGACCGTCGCCGTTGGGCGAGAACGCGTTGGGCATTTTGGGGGGCAGAATCCTTGTGCCTTCCCATTCTACCACCGCAGAGGTAGAGTCGGAGCATCCAAACTCATTGGTAACAGTCAAAATCACGGTGAACAATCCGTCTTCCGGGTATCTGTACACCGGGTTTTGAACGTTGCTGCTGCCCACACCGTCACCGAAATCCCACGACCAACTGCTGGCTCCATCTGAGTTGTCGGTGAAGCTGAAGGTTCCATCTTCATCAACAGTTTCCACAGAGAATGCCGCCGTAGGCACTTCGCTGATGCTTACCAATTGCGTAACCTCGGCAAAACAACCCTGTGCGTCAACCACCATGAGGGTTACGGTGTAGCTTCCGGTTTCGCTGTACACCACGCTTGGGTTTTGGTCGCTGCTGGTCTGACCGTTGCCAAAGTCCCACATCCAGCTCACAATCTCGCCACCCAAAGCAAGGGTTTGGTCAATGAACTGTGTGGTTTGACCTACACAGGCGTTGGCTACATCAAAGTTTGCAATAAGCGGGTTGTCAATGATGATGTTGAGCTGGTCGCTGGCGGGCTCACAAACCTCACCGGCTTCTGTGGTCAGCGTGAGAACTACTGAGCCTTCTTCAATGTCTTCCGCGCTCATGGTGTACACTGCATCAAGTGTGTTCTCATTGGGAGTGAAGGCTCCCGTGCCGCTGCTGCTCCACGTTGCACCGGCGGTGTTGCTCACGATTCCGTTGAGTTGGATTTCGTTGATGGTACCGCACGTTACCAAGTCATCACCGGCAATGGCCACCGGAGCGGCTTCAAAGGTGATGAGGATGGTAGCGCTGCTTTCATCACACGGACTGCTGCTGATGGTGGTGAGTGTAAGTTCCACGCTTCCGATGATTGAGTCGAGGGCACTGGCCACATACACCGCGTTGAGTGCATTCGGGTCGGGTTCAAATGAACCGGTTCCTGATGTACTCCACACACCTCCTTCGGCACCACTCACAGAACCATTGAGCACAATGCTCAGGTCGTTGTTGCATTG
>SKUL01000075.1 GCA_007129985.1 Flavobacteriales bacterium | reverse complement strand
GAAGGCGTGAGTACGCTCAAGAGCGGCCCCAATGTTTCAAAACCCATTGTGCACGGGGTTTTCGGTAATCGTGTGGCCATTTACAACAACTTTGCAAAACTCGAAGACCAGCAGTGGGGCTCCGACCACGCGCCCGCCATGGAACTGAGCGGCGCCGGCTCTGTAGCGGTAGTGAAAGGCGCACAAGGGCTCGAATACGGTCCGGAGGCAATTGGAGGCGCGGTGGTCATGCTCCCCCCTGCTTTTGAGACTCAGCGCAGAGCCGCAGGTTCGGTACAGACAGGCTTCTTTACCAACGGGCGCGGTGTTTTTACCAACGCACAGATGGGCGGCGCGCTCCTGCCCGGAAAGCGTTTGAGATACCGCCTGAGCGGTGGCTGGAACCAAAGCGGCGACCGTCATACACCCGATTATGTACTCAATAACACAGGTTCTGAGCAAGGAAATATCTCCGGAGCCTTTCAGTACCAATACAAAACGCTGGTACTCGAAGCCTCTCACCACTACACCAACCAAAACTTTGGCATTCTCACCGATGCCCACAACGGCAGCCTGACTGATTTGGCAATGATTATTGACCGCGGTCAACCCTTTACCACCGAGCCTTTTGCCCGCGAAATCAACAACCCGCGTCAACACGTACAACATCACACCTCTCAATTCAGCGCCTCGGTAAAGCCCTCGCATCACAGCCAGCTTGATTTGCGCTACGCCTACCAGCACAACCTCAGAGAGGAATACGACATTCGGCGGGGGCGCTACAACGATATTCCGGCGGTTGACCTCAGGCTCAGAACCCATCAGGCCAACCTGATATACACCCGGGTATTGTCGTCAAACATGAACGTAAAAACCGGTTTGGAAGGCCGGTATATTGACAACCTGAGCAACCCTGAAACGGGCATTCGCCCCATCATTCCCAACTACGTGCAACAGCAGTTAGGCGGCTTTGCTCACTGGAACTACCGCACAAACAAATGGGAAATTGAAGCCGGGGCAAGGTACGACCTCATAACCCTTGAAGGCTTTAAATGGTACCGCGCATCCATCTGGGAAAACAACTACCAAGAGGACTTTTCAGATTTCGAACAGTATTACAATGAATCCGGTTCGCAGGTGTTTACCACTCCTGCATTCACCTATCACAACATCTCGGCGGCTCTCGGTGCCACGCGAAACTGGAGCGATGACTTCTTAACCGGCTTGCGGGTGGCCATGGCTTCCAGACCGCCCAACGCTCCGGAGCTGTTTTCAGATGGTCTTCACCTCGGTGCGGCCACGGTTGAATACGGAAATCTGGCGCTTCAAACCGAAAATGCATACACACTCGAAGCTTTCGGAAGATTTCAGAAAGGCAGAGTTACCGGTGATATTTCAGCATACGCGCGCTACTTTGACGGATACATCATGCCCGAAATCAGTGGTGTTGAGCTCACGGTGCGCGGTGCTTTTCCCAGAATGAACTACATTCAAACAGACGCCTTGTACGTAGGAATGGACGTTCGTATGCATCTTGAACTTCACCCCAAGTGGACCTTGCAACACTCCGGAGCCCTGGTGTACGCACGCGATGTTCAGCGCAACGCTCCCCTGCCATTTTTGCCGCCCGCCAACATGCGCAATGAGTTGGTGTGGAAGCCTGTCCTGGGGAAAAACACATCGTGGCTTTTGGCGCTAGGCGTTGAAAGTGTAGCCCAACAAACCTTTGCTCCGCAGGTTGTAACGGTAACAGAGCTGATGACACTCAGTCAAGCCGAAATTGAACTGATTCGCCAAAACGGAGCATTTGATATTGCAGCACCGCCGGGTGAATTTCATCTGTTGAATGCCCGGATACAATGCACTGTTCCTTTGAAGAACCGAAGCCTCGATTTTGCCGTTATCGCGGAAAATATCCTGAATCGAAGCTATCGCAACTACTTAAACCGATTTCGCTATTTCGCCCACGAAGAGGGCTTTAATCTCAGACTGATGTTGAACGTAAATTTCTAATACCATGAAAAATCACTTTTTATTTATCCTGCTATCTGTTCTGTTGTTAGCGTCATGTAAAAAAGAAAACGAAGTCATTTTCACACCTCCTCCTCCATCAGAGCACGCTGTGATTACCTCTGTTAAGCTCACATTTTTTGACAACGAAGGAGGTGAAAATGTGGAGTGGATGTTTTCCGACCCGGACGGCGATGGTGGAAATCCTCCTGTTGTAACCGTGCAGCCCTTGCTGGCCAACCGAAATTACACGCTGTTAATCACCTTGTACAACGAGTTGGAAGACCCCGTTTTGGACGTTACGCCCGAAATTCAGGACGAAGAAGATGACCACCAGTTCTTTTTCCTGATTGACAGCGAACTAGATATCACAATATCTTATGAAGACGTAGATAGTAATGGCTATCCCATCGGTTTGATCAATGAAGTAGAAACAGGTCTGGCCAGTTCAGGTGAGTTCAGGGTTGTATTGAAACACTTTCCTAACAAAACCGCCCCCAACGTGGCCAATGGTGATATGACCAACGCCGGAGGCGGTACTGATGCTGATGTGACTTTTCAGGCTACCATTCAATAAAATGCGAGCGTCATGCAGTTGGTTTTAAGAATCTTTTGGCAATCACTCCCATTGCCAGAAGCCCCACTATGGCTGCTATGGCCAGTAGCCAATGAGGCGCGTTCGGAAACCTCTCTTTCAACCAAAGTGGCAGCACTTCGTTTCTGCGCTCGCGGAAGTTGGGTATCCACTCCTGCGGCATAAACTCGTAGATGTAGTTGTTGTAATCGGCGCTGCGCCAGCCCGCAAGTGACGCCAACTCATCTACCTCTTTTTGGCGACGACGTGTAAGGTCGTTGATGTATCGGCCGCCTTCGGCACAACTCAAATCTCCTTTGGCAGGGTGACGCGTTACGTAGCGTGCCTGAAAATTCTCGCGGTTGGGCGTTACCTGAAATAGGAGGTCTTGCGGGAATTTATCGCGTGTGTAGCGAACCCTGAGTCGGGTGAAGAAGACGTCGCTATCCGGTCCGTAACCCGAAACCCAATCGGCACCGGCCTCTTTGAAATCGGCCAGAACAGGCGGGTCGGTAACACAGGGGTCGCATTTCATGTTGGCCCTGGGACTCACATCCCAAGCGTATTCCAGAAAAACGGCTTTACGTTGCTCTCGCTCATAGCTTCGGTCAAACACATCTTTGTAAAAACGACCGAAATCCTGCTGCACAAACAAGGGAATATCGCGATTGGTAGGAACTTTTACCGTTCGGTAGTTGGTTGCTTCAATGCGACCGCTTCGGGTGAATGCATATACAACCATGTCTTGCGCGTGCTCAGCATTGGCCATTCCCAGACGCAACGGAAGCATAAAACGGTCGCTTTCAAACTCCATTTGAATGGGGCGCAGATTTTGGAAACCAAGAGCCTCCATTTCTTCGAGATTCACCTTCACCACAAAGAATTTCAGGTTGTTGCGAATGTATGGATCCAACACTTCTTCGGCCTGCTTGGGTATCTGATACCCATTTTGTACAAGCCACGTTTTCAATCCGGTTGATTCTTTTGCCGACAAAATCAGTATGTCGTATTCGCCAATAGTGTAGCTGGCTTCGATGGTAACACCTAGTTCTTCAGCGTTTTCCATAATGACCATATCCAATGTTTCGGCCCTGCTCATGCTCATGGAAGGAAGGGCACTGTAATGTCGGTCGGCATAACATGGATTTTGGTCATAATACTCCACGATGCGCGGACCGGAGTACGCTTCGAGCCTGTCGAACAGAAGCTGGTTCGCAATGCGAATATCTTTCTCTTTCAGCACCACCGGTACAGGAACAACCATGGCAAAGTCCTTCACATCGCCTTGAAAGTCGCTACTCATGGTAATAACAGTTCGCTGGCCATCTCTGACCAGAATCACTTCAGATTGATGGTTGACAAGTTTGGCATCGGCCCGGGCTACGTAAAATCCGCAGAAGGCATCGGTAGATTGCGGCGACAGCACCAGCCATCCCAACAGACAAAAAATGAGCTTTTTCATGATATAAGTGTTTGAGGTTTGAATTGAATTTGAGTCGAATTCCATAGAAATTTTTCGGCCGGAAACCACCGATTGATAAGTGGTGTAAGCGGCGACAAAATGATGAGCGCGTAAATAGGTGCCGTGTACAAATACACCCAATGCGTAAGTGCAAATGCCAAAACGGCTACACCCGCAGCCCAGACGATTCGGGCAACATGGTGACGAGGCGTTGTTACCGGGTCGGTAATCATAAAGAAGGTGAAGAGCAACAATGCGCCGCTCGCGAACTGGTGCACCAGCACGTCAAAACCCCAGCCGAGGTAGAAAACGGTGCGAATGGATTCCAAAAAGAAAAGAGTGGCGATAAAAGCGATGGCTGTACTAAGCCGCTTTACTTTGATGGTGGTGAGCATGGCTCCGCCTCCGATGGCGAAAATCCAGAAAGCACCGCTACCCCACTGTCCGGGCGAAATCCAGGCCTCGCCCGTAAGAAGGATAACCACTACTATTCCGAAGTTGGATGGATTAAAGAAATGCTTTCCATCGGCCCGAATCACAAACTTTACCCCTATGGAGAGAATGGCGCAAAGAGCTGCCACCCACCACGACGAGGCATACAGCAGCAGGCACAAACCAAAAATGGTAATCCAGGCGCTTTTGTATCCGCGGGCACCTGTTAGTTGATTGCCCATCCACTGGGTGAGTAATGCCGGTATGGCAAAGGCTGTCCACCGCCAAAGCTCTGCTGACCAATTGAGTGCAACAAGGCCGTAAACAAGTAAGGAACCCAGAATGCTCAACTGAAGAACACGTGGGTCATTGAACAAACGAAGGAAGGTGCGTATCATATTCTACGTTTTGCAGCTCTGTACACCACACTTCGTCAAACGTTCAAAATCTCGTGAAAAAAGTTTAAAAGCTGCCAAAGACGTGTGATTAGAAGTACTTTCGTGCACAAATCAACAGCTCATGAGAACCCTGATAGCCGCCGTGCTTTTTCTGATTTTGTCTGCACAAGGATGCAACACCGGATACGAGATTTACAAGAAAACCGATGGAGTGACCTTTGGCTACAAGTGGGCCGAAGCGAGAAATGAAGCCGGTGAGCGAGTTCCGGCAATTCTGCTGATGGTGCGCAATGAAAACGAGCACGCCATTGACTACAAGTTGTCGGTTGACTTTTATTACGAAGGGCTTTTGCGCGAAACCGGCGAGCTGGATTACTGCGTACCAGCCAAGCGCACGCGTAAGGGCAAGCTCAACGGGGTGTACCTGATCAGTGATAAATTCACTTCTGATCAAATCAAAAGCAGTGACTTCAAGGTTGAATTGAATGACATTGAAGTGGCTAAAATTGAAAGCTGTAATCGCGAGGACTAGAATTTCGCTTCCAGAAACTCTCGCATCTTTTCCCTGAACAGGGCGTACTTGCCCAAATCGTTGTGCCTTCCCCTTGGGATGGTAACCATCAGCTTGTTCGGCGAGGTTGCTTTTTCATACAGCTTAAGCCCTGACTTGTAGGGCACTACCCTGTCTCGGGTGCCGTGAAAAACAATAAGCGGGTTCTTCAACTTGTGAATAATCTCATCACTCCGCAGTGTAAAGCGCAGCAAAAAACCAATGGGAATATAGGGCGCCTGCTGCTCGGCAACTTCCAACAAGCTGAAAAAGGGAGTTTCGAGCACAAGTTTGGATTGGGGGTGACGCGCTGCAAGCCGAACCGCAAAGCCTGAGCCCAGTGAGCGTCCGTAAATCACAATATCTTCTTCGGGATATTGCTTCAGCAGGTATTGATACGCCTCCTCCACATCCAGATGCATGGCTTTTTCAGATCTCCGCCCCTTACTCTTGCCGTAGCCTCGGTAGTCTATGGCCAGTACATCAAAACCATAGCTAGTGAGTTCTCCGGCAGAAACGGCCCACCTCCCCAGATTACCCGTATTGCCGTGCAGGTACAAAATCACGCCTTTGGAATCGGGGATTTTGATGTGTAAGCCGTGAATAGACCCGTTGTTAGGAGTTTCAAGGTTTATTTCTTCATAATCCAAGGCCAGCTTGTACCCCCCCTGATTGGCGCTGTGCACCGGAATGAAAATAAACTGCTCCTGGAAGAGGAAATACACCGTGATTACCAGCCCGTAAAGAACAAGTACCACCCATAGTATTTCCCAGAACATCTTCACAGCGGTTGAAATTACGCTTTCAAATTGGGGCAGGCAACGATGAATCTAAGTTTACGAGATGCCCTTTTCAGAGGTTCTGATTCTATTGCCAAAGGATATTAAACCTGCGTGGTTCATATTTTTTGAACTTGTGTTATACACTACGACGGGAAATTGGCATATTTGATGGTGGATAAAGAAAAACTAAACACAGATAACATGAAGACCGTAATTCTAAGTGCCGCTTTCTTACTTCTTTCGCTCGTAACCTTTGCGCAAAGTGAGATTATTCAGGAGAAAATCAAGGAGCTGGAAAAGCAAGAATCGACTTTTGAAAAGCAGGCCGAGAAGATTCGTAAGGACATCAAAAAGTCTGAAGACAAAGTAAAGAAGCTGGAAAAGGAGCTTTCAGATAATCAAAAAGACCAGCGAGATCAAACAACAGAGCTGGCAAACAAGCGCTCGGAAATATCCGGCTTTGATTTGAGTGCCATGGAAAAGCAGATTAAGTCACTTGAGAAAGACAGTAAAAAGTTGGGTAAGTCTGTGTCGAAGCACGAAAAAGACATTGCCAAGATGCACGCCGAAATCAAGAAGATTGAAGTGAAAATCAAGCAAACCGAGGATAAGAAACTGGCAGAGATGAATCAGATTAATGCCAAGGAGGATGAGGTGAAACGATTGAATGCAACCATTCGCGACATGAACCTGAGTCAAAAGGAAAAAGAAATCAAGAAGACAGAAAAAGGACTTGACAAGAGCAAAAAGGGATACGACAAAATCAATGATGACATTGCTTCCGAAAAGAAAACCCAACAAGAACTAAAGCAGGAGCTACATGGAGTTGACACGCAGCTTAAATCTGTGAGAGAGTCACTTAAAGCCCAACGGGAGCTGCTGAACAAATAGTTTAGTCGGTTCAAAAAAAAAGAAAAGGCACTCACTGCATGGGTGCCTTTTTTCGTGTTTCAATTGGAATTCCGCTGCAAAATCAATACCTTGGTGCCGCTAACCAACCAACAATGCTTTATAGCCGGCTTGCTTTCCTTTATTGTCTATTCGTTACCGTGCAACTTTCCGCGCAAAGTAGTTACCTGACTCGCTTCGTGATTACAGGCCCATACAACGAAGTGCACCAAATACAATTGGACTCGGCGTTGGCAACAGCACCTGGCGTTGTGATTCACCGAACAACTCTAACCACCAGAAATGCGCTGCTGCTCACGCATGATTTTGAACCTTCTCCCAATGATATTTCTGACCTCACTCAGGCGCTCGGTCTTAGCTACAAGTGCATGCAAATTGAGCCATATACGAACCAGCTACTCACCCCATTGAACATGCGTGACTGCGACCGTATTGATCTTGCGGATGAAAACCAGGTGAGCGGCCGTAGCGGGCCTTGTTGTAGTGCGCATGCAGGCACAGGTTGTCTTGATTTCGGTTGTCAAACGGCCATTTGTAACTTAGATGCCTTTTGCTGTAACTCTTCTTGGGATGGGCTTTGTGCCGGAGCAGCAATTGACAACGCTAATCTGGGTGGTGCTTGCGCCGGAGTAACCGATTGCCCGGGCGGCAGTGGTGGCGGAGGAGGAAGCGGTCCCTGCTGCCAAGCGGGTGGAAATGGAAGTCCGGGATGTGAAAATGCCGCCTGCCAAACAGCAATTTGCAATCTCGATGCTTTTTGCTGCAATAACACATGGGATGGTATTTG
>SKUL01000245.1 GCA_007129985.1 Flavobacteriales bacterium | reverse complement strand
TCGGCTGCTTCCTTGAATTTGGTTTCAGCGTCCTTGTCGTCGGGGTTTTTATCGGGGTGGTACTTTAGCGCAAGTTTGCGGTAGGCCTTTTTGATTTCGGCTTCCGACGCACCTCTCGAAACGCCCAATACTTCGTAGTAGTCTCTTTTCGCCATGATGTGATTATTGTCCTACTACTACTTTGCTGAAGCGCAGCACATGTTCGTTGAGGAAATATCCTTTTTCTACCACGTCAACCACCTTGCCTGTAAGGTCTTCGGAAGGAGCGGGTATATTGGTAATGGCCTCGTGCAGGTCGGTGTCGAAAGGCCGCCCTTTGGCTTCAATTTCTTTTACGCCGCTTTTCTCGAGCGTAGATTTGAATTTGTTGTAGATGAGTTCAAAGCCTTCTTTGAGCGCGGTTGCGTTGTCGGTATCGCGGTTCGACTCGATGGCGCGTTCAAAGTCGTCGAGCACGGGCAAAATGGTTTTAATGGCCTCGCCCGAAGCCGTGCGTTGCAGGTCTAATTGCTGACGCGCCGTACGACGGCGGTAATTGTCAAATTCGGCATAGAGGCGCAGGTATTTGTCGTTCATGGCAGCCAGTTCTGCTGCCAGTTGCTCTTCTTTGCTTTGTTCGGGGTTTTGTTCGGGCGCATCTTCAAGCGCAGCCTCAGCTTCTTTATTTTCCACGTTTTCAATATTCTCCATCTCCTTTTCGGGAGTTTCTTCGTTTTTCTTCTTCGCCATATTCTTTGATTTGAAATACCGCATGCCGCGGTGGGGCAAATTGTTTGCCAGCGCAAATATGCGGACAAAATGTCACCTCAACCATAAACACCGCCACACCGCGATTGATTGCAAACAAGAAAACCAGGAGACCTCAAACGAGCCTATTTCTGCGCATCTCCTTTTGCACTATTCAAGTTCAGGAATTGAAACGGTAAAAAACCGGATACACGTTTGCACGTATGTTTGTACAACGGATTCACTTTCTGTACTCCAATCTACACCATAGTCATTATCATTTAGTATGGCAACTGTGCTGGCATCGATAAGCGCAATTCCCTCTGGTTTACCATGCGTTATGGGATAGCCGGCTTTGATCAGATCGAGTAAATGTGTTTTTTGCACAGTTTGTATTTGCGTAGCCTGATACAAAGTACTTGCATTCATGTAGGCCTCAATCTCATGTTTCGGAGTGTGTTTTTCAAGATGCTCTTCGATAACAGTTGCGCCACGCAAGTCTAGCAGGTACAAATCGGCGTAGAGCTCGCCACTACGTGCCCCGTGCTCAATGACGATAAATCTCTCATTGTCTATGGCCGTCATATCGCCAATTTTCCAATCATAACCGGAGACCTTTCCACGGGGAGCGTTCATTTCATAGAGCCGTGTAGTAAGCTTTCTGGACACAGGGTCAAAAGTCAGCATTCGGTTGATTCTTGTGAATTTACCTGTTTTAGCATCCGGATTCCAAAGTGGTGATTGTAATAAGGCATGAATGCGTCCATCCGGACCACTGGCTATCGCTTCAAATCCGCGATTGGGGGCTCTTTTTCGAAATACCATTGGTAAGGATAAGCCATTCCCGGAGCCACCATCGGGTTCTATAACGGCCATTGCTTTACCCGTTTTTAATTGTACGTGCCATAAGGAAGGGCGATATTCTTCGGCAAACCAAAAGGTAGAATCTGAATCGAAGGTAATTGCTTCAATATCTACGCCGGATGGATGAGGGTTCACGACATCGCCTGCAGTATTCTTCCATGCTATTTCTCCCCGCTCGTTTTCAGCACCCAAATGGGGCAAACCAGACAAGCTGTTACCACCGGTGTCTTTTAACTCCAATACCTCTAATACTTCAAGGTTGCCTGAAGCCATCCTGACACGTACCAATTTTTGTGTGTATTCGGGAAATGGAAAAACTTTAATGCCCGAGCCCGTTATTGAATCGCTTTGCGGCAGTGGTATATTCGGTCCACGGTCGTTAACCAAATAAAACTCGAAGTTAGAATCAGGTATGTAATGCATGCCAGAGAAACCGCCTTCAAACACATTAACACCATTAAATGCGCCAATAAGCGGAGGTTCTTGCAGGCACGCTGCTTCGGCTACTTCAGGCACTTGCCGATTACTGCCTGGCTGTTCACTTTGCGCGCGAAGCTCCAGAAAACAAAGGCACAAAGTGAATATGAAAAGACTGGTATAAATATTCATGAGGTTTCGCATTAAACAAAAAACCCTGATTCTTCCAAATAGGGAAGAACCAGGGCAAACAAACTAAAACTAATTTCTCTGATTAGTAGTGAAGGTTTCCTCCTCCACCGGTGGGGTATGCACCAAGATCAGCATTGGGTGGCGTTACGATGGGCGCGCGCGCTCCAACAGCTTTAACCCAGTTTACATTTACGATGGAGAAATTGGTTGTACCTGCGCCAATTGCAGGAGAACCCGGAGCGAGACGCAGGTCAGCGCCGCTATTTGAGTTCATGGCCATTGGTTGAGCCTCTCCGGCCTCATACTGGTCATAGCTAAATTGGTCAATGTCGTAGTTCACAAACATGGGGTTGTTGTCTCCTACACCACCAATCATGTTGTTATTGCCCAACACTTGCTGGGTAGATGCAACTGCATCAGAAGGAATGAATTCGTCAACCATTTCCTGATGTGTTGCATAGTAGAGATTGTTGTCCATTGTGATGTTTTGCAAATCGGCATCTTCCAGAGCACGCAGTCCTCGCTTACAATTCACAATGATGTTGTTGTATGCCCCACCACGGGCACCTACTTCAAAGTTGATGTTGGCACCACGGGTCATACCGGGACGTCTCCATCCACCATTTACGATGGTGTTGTTGTACACCATGATGTTGGTTTGGATGGTTCCGTCACCTTCGTTGGAAGGTTTAAAGGCATTGGTAGCCGATCCGTAGAATACGTTGTAACCGATGTTTCCTACAGTACCGGCTTTCACATTCAGTCCGTCACCACCAGTTTCGCCGCAAAACTCAAAGGTGTTACGCATAAGGCTTACTTTTCCTCCTACGGGACGGTACACATCATCTTTCACACCGTAAAACCAGCAATCTTCAATAACCACTTCAGTTTGTGAGCTGAGCGTCCAAATTCCGTAACGGATAGAACCGGCGCGGGGGGTTCCGGGGCCGCCTTCACCACCCAGGTACTCCATGCGGGTCCATTTAAGCACCACGAGTTCTGCTTTGTCGGTACACTGAATACCACCCCAAAGACCGGCAAAGATATTGGCCTCAGTACGCTGAGATTCGGGTACAGAAAACAGGTTGGGGCAGTCTTCGGTACCGAGACTAACGAAAGAACCGCGAACGGTAATTTCCGGACCAATAGGACCGCCATCACCCTGAGCAATGATGGTTACACAGTTTTCGGCAACAATTTCCATTCCTTCAGGAACGATAAGGTCACCTGTCAGGTAATAGGTCTTACCTGATTGAAGTGTACCGTACATAAAACCGCTAAGGTTTTCTGTTTCATCTGTAATCTGGGTGATTACAATTTCGGGCTCATCGATAATAACTTCCTCGTCCTTTTTGCAGGATGAGAACATTACCACCAACGAAAGAAACCCGATGCTGAGAATTCTTGAATTTTTCATGACGTTGTAGTTTAGGTATTGATTGTTTTTAGTTTTTCACAAAATTGTACTTGAGTCCAACCAGATACATCTGGCGGTAAAAATCTTCCATCACCATTACGCTTTCGGATGCATCGAGATACGGAGCCTGCTCCGGATTGAATGTGTTAGGCAACAGAATGTCGGCACGCATGGGTGTATCGAGCAGGTTGTTGATTTTGGCGTACACCACAAAGTTTTTGAAGATTCGCTGCTCAATGGAAAGATCGAGCTGCACAAAAGCACGCTGCCATATATCATTATCGAGGTAAGGAGATACGCTGATGATTCGCTTACCAGTATATACCATAGACAGTTGCACGTCGGTACCGTTTTTCACACTTTTATAGAGCAGCGATACATTTGAGATGTGGTCTGATTGCCCTTGAAGCGGTCTGCTTTGTGTCTCCTGACGCGAGGTGAGATTACCCTGATCATCGCGAAAGCGGACAATTTTGGAGGTGGTAATTTCAGAGTTGGTGTAGGTGTAGAACATTCGAATTCCGAAGTTCCGTATGTACTTTACAAAGTCAAACTCAATACCCATGTTACGGGCAGTACCGAAGTTGTTTGGCTGGAGGTAAACGTTCTGACCCTGAATGGCGAGTGCTGTTTCAATGGGGTCGTCGATGTGTTTGTAGAACACGCCAACCATAATTTTATCGAGCACGTTGCTGAAGCGTTCATAGCGGGCATCGAAATTTTGAGCAGATGTTCGGTTCAGAAAAGGGTTTCCTCGTTCCCGGAAATCTTCTTCATTAATTTCATAAGGTATCACCTCAAAGAAACTTGGACGACTGATGGATGAGAAGTAAGACAATCGGATGTTCTCCTTTTCGCTGGGCTTAAATTTGAAGTGTGCGCTTGGCAGAACATCCATGTAGCTGATGTTTCCTGTTCTTCCTGAAACAGTCATGGGTGCACTCGACTCCCACTCAAAATAGGTGTCCTCCAATCGGGCACCTCCCAGTACTTCGAGCCAGCCTACATCAAACTTGAACATTGCATAAAGGGCACCAACGTTTTCAATGCATGTGTAATTAAGCGGGTGCGTTGGGGTACCGATGGTGTTGAACAAGGTCCATGAAGCGTCATAAACACTCCCCGTCCACTCCTGCATAATAGGCATGGTCCGAAGGCGGTATTCATCAAAAAAGCTTTCTCTGTTTTTGTGGCGATACATCCCCCCCGTTGAGAGGTCGATGGGCAACCCTAAGACAGTTGGTGTCCATGTAAGGTTGGCATAACCGGCAAGATCCTGATCTGAGTTATTCATCCACCGCCGTGTGTAGTCGGTGTCGTACATAATCGGGTCTATCACCAACACTCCCTGCGGATTGTAGGCCGCTCCCGTCATCCACTGAAGTTCAGCCATATCGGGATCGTCGTTTGTAGCCAATGAGTATACCGCAGACCAGTCTGCCTTTACATTTTTGGCCAATTGGTGTTTACCTTGGAGGGTACCATTGTATATACGTTGGTAGCGTTGTCTCGATCTCTCGCGAAGTTCAATCCTTCCTGTTCCGGGGCCCTGACCACGCCCAATTTTCAGAATGGTGTCTCTGCGCGTTCGGGTTTCAAAATCGTTGAGTGAAATTCCTGCGAGATACAGCTCTATGCTATGGTTGCGATTTATTTCGTAATCGAGCTTGGCGTGCACTCCGGCTCGCTCCTGCTCGGTGGAAAACTTCCGGATCTGAACGATTTCGTAGTAGGGCGAATTTGTTTCCTGATCCACAAAAGTTGTCATGAACATGGAGTTTGCACCCCGAAATGTGTTTTGGTAACTTCCGGCTACCAAAACTCCCAATCTGCCGTCCATAAACCGATCGCCTATTGACAGGCCATAAATCTGGTTTAGCGGCGCCTGTCTATCCTGAAAATCGATATTGTTCAGTTGCCAGTCGTCCATGCTGGCAATGTAATCTGCACCATTGGCTATTCGCGGCGAATTTCTGGCAGTAGCAGATCTATCAAAGGCTCGAAATGGCTCATTGATAAACAATTGATTGTAGCCTGTTCCTGCGTTTACATTCACTGTAAATCTGTCAGGGGCATTTTTCATGCGCATGTCTATTACCCCCCCGATTGCATCTCCTTCCATGTCAGGAGTCAGCGCCTTAGAAACCACAAGCTGGTCTATCAGGTCGCTCGGGAAAATATCCAGCGGCACATAGCGGTTTCTCGGGTCTGGACTCGGAATTTTAACTCCGTTTACAAGCGTGTAGTTATACCTCTTGTCCATACCCCTCACAATGGCGTGTTGGCCGTCTCCGTTTGCATTACGCTCAAGCGAAACCCCCGAAACCCTTTGAATTACGTTTGCAACGGTGATATCCGGTGATACAGCAATTTCGGTTGCTGAAATGATATTGATGGGATTCATTACTTGCTTCTCAGTTGTCCTGGCCCTGGACTCAGTACCGTTATCAACTCTACCTACCACTTCAAACTCCTGTAAATCAAACTGCGTATTGGCGAGAGCAACATTGAGAAGGACATCTCTATCTACCGTTAATTCCTCCTCATAGCTATCAAATGAAATGAACTGCACCTTGAGCAGGTAATTGCCCGCAGGAACTTTGTCGATGCGGTAACTCCCATCAAGACCTGAAACGGCGTAGAACTTAGTGCCATCCAGCACTATGGTTGCGCCCGTAACAAACTCGCGGGTGGCGCCATCAGTGATTCGGCCTGAAATGGAGTAATTTTGAGCTGAAACAAAGCCTGTGGCGAAGACACAAAAAAACAAGATCAAACTTATTTTGTGCAACTGCCTATAAGCAATCAAAACTGGCATGGATAAGACTTGAAAAGAAGTTTGGTTTTGCAATGGCGCAAAGGTCTTTCATTGCGAAGCCAAATTGCGTTAACCTTACTTTAAGATGTCTTTACGGTTTGCCAAAATCACACGCCGATAAAAACCCGAGCATTTACGCTACCCGTATGCTTATATAATACTGACTACTTGGCATTTAGACAAAGTAGTCAACCCCCCTCGCTTCTTTACATTGGCTTAACATTGATTTAGCGCTTTCTTTCGATACGGTGCCTGAACGGGTCGATTTGAGTTACGCAATGGTAATACTGCCGTAACAATGCAGACACCACCCGGAGCTTCATTTGCAGTGTGATTAATACCAACTTCAGAATGTTTTTCAAGGCTCCTATTAACCTCATTTTCTGCACCTTTACATTTGCCGCATTTTGCCTTTCGTTTTCAGCCTCTGCGCAAAAAGCCACCATTCAAGGAACCGTAACCGAAGATGCCGGCCCTGCTCCCTTTGCCAACGTGTTTGTGGTGGGAACCACGATTGGTACCACCACCGACTTTGATGGAAAGTATCAGTTTCAGGTAGAACCGGGGGCGCATCAGATTGTGTGCTCCTTTGTGGGTTACAACCCCGACACGCTGAATGTAACTGTGCAGGCCGGTGAAGTGCGTACGCTCAACATCCACATTACGCAAAACGCCCAGCAGCTTAAAGAATTTGCCGTAACCGGAACGCGAAAAACCGATACCGAAGCGGCGGTTCTGATGGACATCCGCAAGAGTATGCAGGTGGTGAGTGCTGTTTCGAGCGAGATGATTGAAAAGACCCAGGACAGCGATGCCTCGGCAGTGGCCAAACGGGTGCCCGGGGTAACCATCATCGGCAACAACTTTGTGATGATTCGCGGATTGAACCCCAGGTACAACAACGTGATGCTTCACGATGTGTTTGCACCCAGCATGGAGGAGGACGTAAAGTCGTTTGCTTTTGACATCGTACCGTCGCAAGTCATTGACCGGATGATGATTTATAAAAGTCCGGCGGCTGAATTGCCCGGTGATTTTGCAGGTGGGGTTGTGAAACTCTACACCAAGAGCATCCCCGACGAGGAATTTACCACCTTCAGCATGGGAACCACTTTTCGCGAGGGTTCATCTTTTCAGCGCTTTCTTCAACCCGAGCGCTCGGGACTGCACCAATTGGGAATCAATGACGGTTTTAACGACTTACCCGATGGATTTCCGAGAGACCTGCGACGAGTGGACAACACACAGGGCGAAGGGCGCATCGACGAGGTAGGCCGCTCTTTGCGCAACAACTGGCTGCCCGAAGAAGTGGGTTCGGGTATGGACCGCAGCTTTGCGTTTGCCCGTGCAAGCAAGTTTAAGCTTTTCGGAAAAGAGGCAGGAAACATCACCAGCGTAACCTACAACAATGCCCGCGAAATTTTCGACGTGGAGCGAAACGATTACAACGCATACGATTTTATCAACGACAGGAGCG
>SKUL01000175.1 GCA_007129985.1 Flavobacteriales bacterium | reverse complement strand
TGCGTAGTGCGCGCACAAAAGAAACCGCTCGGCTCGATATCGTAGCCAATTTCCTTCAGGATTTTTTGCAGTGTGAGCACATCGTCCCCTTGTGCACCTTGAACCAGCAATTCCATGGGTAAAGTGATTGGTTGGTAAGGGTGAATTTAAGGAATTTTTCCTACGCTACCTTGCCGAAGATGAATTGTTTGTCCTGAAGGCTTTTCAGAAAGTATACAAGCTGCGGTTCATGTATGGATTTAGGCGCATGGATTCCCGCCTCCACAAGCGCGTTCTTCGCGCCGAGTACATCTATCCCTTCTGATTGCAGAACTGTGTCGAGCAGGGTAGCAAAGTAAGGGCTCAGAGAAACAAATTGCACTTTACCTGACTTCTCCTCACGAAAAACGAGCAGGAAAAAGTTACCGGGTTTTGGCTCAAAATCGTCCAGGTGGATACGGTGAACAGGGTAGCTCAGGTGCAATAGTTTGTAGTGCGGATTAAAAACGAGGTGAGTACTCAATAATTGTGAATCAGGGCATGGGGTACTCGGGGGAGTTGTGTTGTCGGGCATGCTATGCACCTCTATTTCTGTCCATTCCATAAGCAGTAAGTCGGGCAAAAACGGGAGCCCTTTGGCTTCGTGATAAGCTGTTTCCTCAATAAAATCAAGCAGCTCACGGGCCATGAGCCAAACCTGAGGATTATGGCATTTGTGGTTGGCGAAGAATTGCTCAACCAGCTCGCCCCATTTTGAAGACCCAAGGCACCTTGCTGCAATCGGGTATGCTTCGCTCAGAATGCCGTGAACTACGTTGAGCACCAATCTTCGGTAGTGTTCAAGCCTTCCCGGCGTGATGCCCGGCAAGTCAATCGCTGCACCCTCGCGACAATACCTCGCAAGCGCACCTTGTATGGATGATGTGTTTTGCTTTAACACGTCTGTTTGCTCCATGCTTTGTGCGCCAAATTTCGCAGGTTGTTCATTTCCCCAACCAAAACCGACATTTCCGGTATGTTGAAGTCGCGCTCCAGCAGCACAGGTACCGGGTTCAGTTTGGGGAGCGCCCACGAAAAGAGCTCGTAAACCGGTTCAATCACGTCTTGCCCATGCGTATCTATGATAAGGTCCGGGGCAACTTGTTCGTGCCCTGCCATGTGGATGTATGCTACAGATGCGAGAGGAAGCGACGACAGAAAAGTTTTCGGGTCGTATTGGTGGTTGAAGGCATTTACGTAAACGTTGTTGATGTCGAGTAGAAGTTTGCACCCCGATTCGTTTACGATGCTGGAAATAAAGGTGGCTTCATCCATCTCAGCAGCAACGGGAGTGTAGTAAGAAACATTTTCGAGCACCATTGCGCGCTCCAGTACATCCTGCACCACCTCGATGCGTTCTGCGATGTGCTTTACAGCGTCTTCCCTGAACGGGATGGGTAACAAATCATAGAGATGTGCATTGTCGCACTTGCTGTAGCTCAGGTGTTCACTGTACAACTGAACGTCATGCTCATCCAGAAAGGACTTCAAAGAGCGGAGAAAGTTCATGTCCAGCTCATCCGGACTTCCGATGGATAATGAAAGACCGTGACAAATCACAGGGTAGGCTTCGGTGGCTCGCCGCAATATTTTACCCCAGTAGCCGCCCATACCCATCCAGTTTTCTGGGGCAAGTTCAATAAAATCCGGCTTACCTGAGGTGAGGGCAATCATGTCCTCTGCCATTTCCCGCCGGAAACCGAGACCAATGCCCGGTATGTGAAGTTCCTTATCCATGCCAATTTACGCCCTACTTAAATTTTACCAAGCACAAAAAAAGGGAGCTCATAAAGGCTCCCTTTCAAGTTTTAGGAGCTTGCTAGTTTCCACATTTGCCTTCTCCGCATTTATGCTCACCGGCTTTAGACTCCTTTTCTTTTTTGTCTTGAGCTTTTTTCTCTTCTCGCTCCAAAGCTTCTTTTCTGGCAGCATCGCGATCAGCCTGACTGGCCTTTTTGCCACACTTTTGCTCACCGGCTTTACTTTCATCAGCTTTGCTTTGGCCTTTTTCTTCAGCTTTGGATTTCTCCCCACACTTGCCTTCTCCGCATTTGAGCTCCATGTTTCGGTTGTCAATAAAGGATATGGGGTTAATGTTGCTGAGAATTTCGCTGCGCAATTCACCGCCCGTTCCAAGCAGGTCAAAACTTTCTGTGGCGTTTGCATTGTTGCCGATTGCTCCTGCTAGCAAAGCACCTGTTGCAAGAGCAGATATCCGTATGTTCGTTTTATTTTCCATAAGTGAAATGTTGTGGTTTTTAAACTATGTCGAAGACTCTCTTCGGCTAGATTCCGGCAAGTTACAAAATCTTAGTCGCACTGGATGTTTATTTCAGTGTTTTCTGAATCAAGAGGCTCCTCTGGAGACAAGATTGAATGCATGTTGCAGAGCAATATTGCGTGTTCAGCTATTTAACGATCAGGGTGCTGCACTTTGCTAACTTTGCGCCGTGCTGCATTGGTTTGGAATCGTCCTTTTCATCGTGTTTGTGGGTCTGTATTTTCCGGCTCACAGCCAGAATTTGCGTTTGCAGCATGAGATGCAAATGCGGGAAAAAGAAATTGCCCGCACTTCGATACACTTTGAAATTGGTGGCAACGCACTGGGCTGGTCTTTAAACGGCGATCGCATACTCATCCAATCGGATTACTACAAAGGCTCACTCAGACTCGGGATTGGAATATTACCCTACCCCTCATCTTTAAGAGACAATCGCACTTTCCTTTTCTTCCCTGTGGAATACAACAATCTCTTTGGCCCAAAGCAAAACTTTCTGGAAGTCGGTATGGGAGCCACTTTTACCAATTCATTACAGGGAAGTGATATCTGGATTACAGGTAGGGTTGGGTACCGGCTGCAACCGATTGGTGGTGGGTTTTTTATGCGGGCTGGTTTGGTGTTAATTTACATACCATATACCAACCCTATTCTTTACGGCAACGAAACAATGGATATTGTCCTTCCACTTCCCAGCGTATCCTGGGGTTTTAGCTTTTAGCGCAGGCTTCGGTGATTGGTGCGAAATGTTAATTTTGTCGGGCAACACAAAAACCAACCAACATGTATAGACTATCGCTTCTGGCAGCCTTGGCGGCGGCTCTCTTTTTAACGTCCTGCGATTCAGAAGAACAGCGAATTTCATCTGCCGCTCTTCCGGAAGATTGGCAACCTGATGACGCAAAGGTGTACATCCCAGAACCGGATGAAGAAGGCTTTACGTGGCAAACAGAGCAGTTTGCCGACATAAAGATACTTCGCTACCAAATTCCTGATTGGGAGAGCCTGTCTCTGCAACAAAGAAAGCTTGTGTATTATCTGGTTGAAGCCGGGTTGGCCGGAAGGGAAATTATTCAGGATCAGAATTACAGACACAATTTAACCATTCGCAGGGCGCTTGAGAACATCTATGAGAATTATTCGGGAGATAGAAACACCAAGGGGTGGAAACGATTTGAAACCTACCTGAAGCGGGTGTGGTTTTCCAATGGCATCCATCACCACTACAGCAACGCCAAGTTTTTGCCGGCATTCAGCAAGGATTATTTTGACGAGTTGTGTGCTGATACGGGCACGGAGTTGAGCGACGAGGTGCTGGCAGCTTTGTTCGATCCGGCTGTTGATGCCAAGAAAGTGGAACAAGACCCCGATAAAGGGCTTGTTGAGGGTTCGGCCGTAAATTTCTACGACCCTGACCTGACCACGCAGGAAGCTGAGGAATACCTGGCTTCGGTTGCACCAAAAAACAAACGCACCCCGGTTTCAACCAGTTTGAATTCCAAGTTGGTAAGAGGTGAAGACGGAAAGGTAACAGAGCGTCGTTATCGGGTGGGGGAGATGTATTCGGAAGCCCTCGAAGAGGTGGTGCACTGGCTTAAACTGGCCGAAAGTGTGGCTGAAAACGACAAGCAAGCCTCGGCGCTTCGTCAGCTTATTAAGTACTACCAAACTGGTGATCTTGAAACATGGGACCTCTACAACATTGCCTGGGTGAAGGCTGTTGAGGGCGACATTGATTACATTCAGGGCTTTGTGGAAGTGTATAACGACCCCCTTGGATACACCGGCTCATTTGAGAATATTGTTCAAATCAAAGATTTTGACGCATCGGAGCGTATGCAGGTGATGATGGAAAACGCCCAGTGGTTCGAAGACCGCATGCCTTTTATGGAGCAGCATAAAAAGGAGAATGTGGTTGGGATTACCTATAATGTGGTGAATGTGGCCGGTGAGGCAGGTGACGCGTCTCCTTCTACTCCTATTGGGGTGAACCTTCCCAATGCCAACTGGATACGAACCATGTACGGCTCCAAGTCGGTTAGCTTAGGCAACATACTCGAAGCATACGACAAGGCCTCAGGACCCGGAATGATAGACGAGTTTGCATACAACGAGGAGGAAGCTGAGCGTGCAAGGCAGTACGGCAGTCTGGCAGGAAAGCTCCACACGGCCTTGCACGAGGTAATTGGTCACGCTTCGGGGGCATTGGAAGAAGGCGTTGGAACACCCAAGGAAACGATCAAGAGCTACGCCTCAACCATTGAGGAGGGACGAGCTGATTTGATTGCCTTGTACTTTATCATGGATTCAATGATGGTAAAGCTGGGGTTGGTAGAAAGCATGGACGTTGGAAAAGCTGAGTACGACGGATACATTCGCAATGGATTGCTTACACAATTGCGCCGTCTTGAATTGGGCGAGGACATCGAAGAAGCGCATATGCGAAACCGCGCTTGGGTGTCTCGTTGGGTATTGGAGGCGGGTGCTGCGGATACCGTCATTGCCGAGGTGAAACGCGATGGAAAAACTTTCTATCACATTCGCGACTACAAAAAGTTGCGAACCCTGTTTGGAGAGCTTCTTCGCGAGGTTCAGCGCATCAAGTCACAAGGTGATTATGATGCGGCCCGTAATCTCGTAGAAAATTATGGGGTGAAGGTGGATCAGACTCTTCACAAAGAAGTATTGGACAGAACGGCAAAGCTGGGTATTGCACCCTATGGTGGGTTTATCAATCCCCGCCTGGTGGCAAATGAGGGTGAGGATGGCGAAATCACCGATGTCCGGGTAGAGTATCCGGATGATTTTGCCCGCCAGATGATGGAATACAAAGAGAAGTATTCCTTCCTGCCTGATTACAACTAATGGATTGAACGGGGTATATGAACGAAAAAAGGGAGCAGCGCTCCCTTTTTTCTAACAGTTGAAACGAAACATTACACTGCTTTGTAATGATAACCAAAACCTCTCTGAATGAGTTGTTGCCAACGGTCGGAGAGTATCTTCACAGCCCTGCTTAGCTGAATTTTTTCGGTGGGTTTCAGAAAATATCCGTTTGCTCCTCGCACGTAACAGGCAGCGATTACGTCTTTCTCGCTGTTGTCGCTTACAACGAAAACCGGGATATGCTTCAATTTGTCGGTACGTTGAATCTGTTCAAGGATTTTCAGCCCTTCTTTCGCTTCAGGCTGGTTAATATCCAGTAAAATCAGTGCAGGCAATTCCAGATGACGAACCCTCGAACTCTGACAATGAGCAATGAAGTCTTGTACATCATTCGCCTTTGAGAGGTGCTGAATTTCTACTGCGTCATTGTTTTCTGAGAACATGCGTTCAATCAATGCGCAATCGGCTTCATGGCGGTCAATCAGTAAAATCCTTTTCATAGCTCGTGCTTTACGTTAATGTGAACAGGTTCGGGTTGGGTGTATTGGGGCAGTTTAAACTGGTAAGGCCGTTGTGCAATTTTATCGAGGAACCAATGGTGGAAAACCACGTATTCGTGGCTTCTGATTTTCCAGGCGAAGTCAGAAAGGTCACTTTCCAGTTCGTAGAACAGATCCTGATGGTTGAAATAGGTTTTGGCAAAGTCGAAGCTGGTCCGCTCCAGATTCCTGAGGATTTTAAGAATTGCCTTGTCCCGGGTAGTAAATTCGTGTTCTTCGGCGTTTTTAGAAAGGTGTTTGCGCAAGGAATCGATGGAAAGATCTGCAAGATCAAGAAGCTGCATCTCCATCAAACACATAATGCTCAATATCCTAACTCCCACATTCCAGCCTTCGGGGTCTGTATCCATCAGCGCATATTCACTGTTGCAATACTCATAAGCCTTGGAAAACTGCCCCCGGTTAAACAAGATACAGGCTTGCAGATAGACCATTTTACTTCTTTCAAAGGGGGCAACGCGAATCAAGTCGCTTTGCAGTAATGTATCAGATTCTTCCCACGACGCGTTGAGATTGCCTTGAAAATAGTAGGCCTGTGCCTGCAGCGATTTAATCGCAACATAGTTGTAGCTGCCGACTCCAGCTCCACGCAAACTGAGTTCAATATTCTCCTGGCAGGCGTCAAACTCGTGCATAAGAAGGCAGTTGTAGGCCAGGTTGGCGTAGGCACTGGATAATTTTATATCCGAACGCAGAGCGGGACTGGAGTTAATCACCTCAACCATTTTTTTTGCTGACTTACCTGCCGAATCGTAATCGCCGAGCGCTTGGTAGTACTCCATTTCAAAAAGATGGACGTATTGTCCAACGGTTGAGGACTCCGTAGCGTTGTAAAGCCGCTGAAGTTCTGACAGCGCTTCGGTCAAAAGGCCTACTTGTTCGTTTTGGCTGGCCTTTCGATCGGCGGCCATGTAGAAACGGGTGTTCCATTCCAGAGCAAGATATACAGCGTCCCTCTTAATTTCAGCGTCTTTAACTTCCGTTAAAATGTGGAAGAAAGCTTTTTCCCCGAATGAAAACCCATCTATGTCAAGCTTTAATCGCAACGTGCTTACTAATAAGTCGTATAATTCAAACTTTGAACAAATTCGAATTTGTTCGTCCAAGAGAATTCTGCCTGATCGCTCATTACCTCTTCCAAGTAAGTTAGTAATGAGAATCCAGTTCTTGGTTACGAGTTGGCGCGCCTGGTACCACTCGCTGTAATTGCCATTGCGAAGAATATTCTGCCTAAGGGTGAGGGAGTCAAATATCTTATCCCGCAGCCGGGTCAAAAATTTATTGAAGTCATACCTGTCCATACCCGGGCTGATTGCGTTCAGCAATTCATCGTAACTGGCATTCGGATGATCCAACATGTATTGCAGCGCGGCATGCGATTTAAGGTGTTGGGCACCTTTCCTGCTGAATGAAACAAGGTATTGCAGGGCCATTTCGCCCTCAAAGGGCTTGAGCCTCTGCGTAATCTCGCGCAATTCATCGAATATGTTGAGCCTTTTCATTGGATAATGTCTGATAAAAGTAGTGCAAAAAACTATAGAAGTCAAGTAAAACAAGAAAAAAATAATTAAAGAGCAAAATTAATAGTGTCTGAAAAACCCAACTATTTCCAATTATTTATCATTACGATGCGGCATCTTTGCCCCGAACATTCATTGTAACACTCTAAAAACAGCGATATGACTTCTTTCTTTGCTCTTCTCTTTGCCTTGATTTTCGGTTCGGCTACTTTCCAAAACGTGTCAACAACCTCCGACAGAACCCAAACCCCTGAAGTTGAAACCACCTATTCGAAAAGCGATGGTATTGGTATGGGAGGCACAGGCGGCGGCATGACCGACCCTACAAGACCCTGATAGATACAAATTGATACAAGCCAGTTTCACAGGCTACACGATATGTAATTGCTGGAGTTGCTATTCGAGAAGCCATCAGGCAATTACATTCAGAAAAGACGGCAGATGCCGTCTTTTCCGTTTTATGGATGAGCGAATAGTCGTGAAAGCCTTGAGAAAACGGGTTTTGGTTTTTGAGTACCATCTAAAGAACTGGATGGCGTGCATGCCTCAAAGCCTTATGTAGCTTTTTGACGAGCCATTTTTAACGCTCTAGTCACTCCTTTCAGTAACTTTTGATGCCAAACGCTTGACGGAATTCTAAAAGAACTTAATATTGTGGAGTATTGC
>SKUL01000181.1 GCA_007129985.1 Flavobacteriales bacterium | reverse complement strand
GGTACTCGTCCTGATGTTCAATTTGGTATTTGGCCAAAAAGTCTTTGTATTCCTCTTTGAACGTTCTTTTTTGGTGGTGCTCCTTTTGATTCTGAATGTATCCAATCACATTGTCTAAAGCAGAGTGGGAATATGAAAACGCCCCAAACCCTTCTTGCCATTGAAATTTGCCCGGCCCGATTTTTTTCTGATTAATGAAATCGTTGCTAGCCTTCTTAATTTCTCTGACGAGGTCTGACAAACAGCAAGAAGGACGCATGCCAATTAAGATGTGGATATGATCCGGCATTCCGTTGATAGCAAGAAGCTTTTGGTTTTTGTTGGTCACAATCCCCGTGATGTATTTGTACAGTTCTTCTTCCCATGATGGGTGAATGGAGCTTTGGCGTCCTTTTACGGCAAACACCACCTGAATATAGATTTGCGAAAATGTGCCCGGCATGATGCTCTTCGTTTGATTTGGTTACTTCCAATCTCCGAACGGATTCCTGGCGGTAAATCACATTCGTAAATGGTTTTATATTCGGCTTGTCTAATCTTTTACGCAGTCAAAGCTTTGGTGTACCCAAAGATGGTTAAAATAAGGTCGGGGGCAAAATGGGTTCGGGACGTTTGGGTATGCAAGAGGAGGGAACAGGATTGGAATAGAGAGAGGTGGCTGCGTACTTCATTGGTCACAAGACTTCACTTTCTTTCTATAGGTATGTTCTTGATGCATAGCGAGTGGAACATTTCTTGAGTTGAATGGTCACCATTCATTATCGCCGTCTCAAAACAATTGCACGCTTGGTCCAGCTCATCAAGTTCAAAAAGTAATTGACCTTTTAAAGAGTAGAATGGTCCATGTGATTTGTCGAGTTCAATACATCTGTTTAAATCTTTAAGTGCTTCATTAAGCTTATTCGACTCTATGTAGCTAAGTGCTCTGTTAAGTCTGGCGCTGATGTAGTTGGAGTCTATTGATAGAGCCTTTGTATAATCATCAATAGCCAATTCAAGGTTTCCGTCTTGTTGATACCTGAAGCCTCTATTGTTGAATGTCAAGGCATCATTAGGGTCAAGTTTAATCGCTGTGCCGTAGTCTTTCATAGCTTCATCGAATCGGTTAATGGAAGCAAGCAAGTAGCCTCTTTTTTTGTAGTAAAATGCTGAGTTGGGCTCTAATTCGATTAGTTTGCCGTAAAAGTAAACGGAGTGGTGGAAATGATTCAACTGTTCGAGGCATTTAGAAGCACGCTGGAAACACTCCGGTGCTCTATTTTTGTCCATATCGAAACGTTCGCCTTTTTCAATATACTTCAGCGCTTGGTCCTGGTCGCTCAAAATGGTTAGAGCTGCAAATCCAAAATAGCAATCCGGATACTCAGGGTTCAACAACCAAGCCTGATTGAACCTTTTCATAGCTGTCTCGAGATCGTTGTTATAGAAGTATCGCCAAGCAAAATCTATATGAGCTTCACATGCTTTCTGACGGGATCCAAATTGCTTGGTGACATCTTGCATGAACTTCTGGTCAAGTTTAATTTGTTCTTTGGTTTTCTTGCCAGGTCCATACATGGGCAGTACATTACTCACCTGTGCTGATGAAAAGAAATGAATGGCAAAAAGGACGAGAGTAAGGAGTTGAATTCTCATTGGTGCTATTTTAGTGCAGACGCCAGTTTTTCGCCCATCTGATAATTAACGCGTCATCTGGTCCAAAGCTTTGACTTCCCCAAAGATGCTGAAAAAAGGTGAGGGGTGAAATGGTTTATTTGGAAAAGCGAAGCGGTTTATGCACTGGTGGGTGGATAGACGCAGGGGTGTGCAGCCAAGAGGTGCTGATGCGAATAAGCCTTCAGTTTGCCTGAGAATTACAATTCGCGCTCAAGTTTTTTCTTTAGTCCCTCCAAGGTTGTTTCTGTCAACTTTAGTTGCACGGTCTGCCTGTCGGAGATTGTGATTTTCTTGAATGCAAAGTATGGTTTGTCGTTTTTGTATGCAGTTGCCATTATGGTTGCTGAGGCACCAACCGGCAGCTTTGGTTTCTCAGAATCGAAATGAGTAAATGAGAATGTCTCGTTTGCCATTTGGTAGCCGGGAAGAAACATCTGCTCGGTTACCATTGTCACATAAATAGACTTGAAAGATGAATGATTGTCAACGATGGTGATAAACTCAACCTCCTTGGTTCTTGGGTCAGATAAAAGTCTGTCAATATTGGCCCATCCAAGTTTTTTTACCGCAAAAATATAGCTGGTATTTTGGTCCTGTCTGAAAAAATTGAATCCCTGTTGCTGCGGTTGGATTTCCCGAACGAAAATCTGTTCTTGATTTAATTCAATGGGTTCAAGGTTATCAACATTGGCGACTTCTAAACCGCGAAGTTCATGTTGAGCAGAATTATTGACCGCTTCTTGATTAACAAACTGAACGTCTAAAGTGTCTACCCCGTCGTTGGTTGAATCGTCGGCAATCATGTCATTTAATAAAGGGGTGGGGTTTATCCAGTTAATTCTTGAACTATCTTCTACCCCTTCAAACAGCTGCATACCTCCCACTAGTTCGTCCGTCGGCAAAAGAATGCCAATCGCATTGTTCTCTCCAATAGCTATTGGTTGACCATTGGATTTAGCGTTGATGTATATCATTCCTCCTGTCTGGAGCATCTTGCCGTTTGTGGTTGTGGTGAGATTAGACATTACCATGTCAAAAATTGTGAGAGCCTCTTTAAACTCAATTTCAACAGGTCCCACAGTCATTTCGCCATTCCCGTTAACGAATGTGTTTTTAAATATGCGAAGTATCGTTCCAGACTCACTTTGCAAGATGGTATCTCTTTGTGCATCAATTTTAAAGGTCTGGGTTGATAGATTGTCCTTTGAGTAGACTTCGGTAAATAATTCGTTCGTAAACTCGTTGTCATTGTTACACGATTGTAAGAGTGTGGTCAACGCTAATAATACAAGAATCGCTTTTTTCATATCTGTTCTGTTTTTGAAACCTCGATTGCCTCTGCTACTTGCAACACGTCATCACAAGAATTCTCGGCCCCAAAACTTTGGTTTCCCCAAAGATGCAGAAAATTAGGTGAGTGGCAAAATGGGGGAGAGCCCTTTGGTTTCGGATATGGATGCCCTTGTGTGCGGGCACTGTGCTTTGGCGCCGAGGCCGTTTTCTTGCTTCAACGATTACCAGATGGAATTTGAATCTCTTTTCTGGCTGGTGTTTTATTCGGAGAATTCCATAATCCCGAAGGGATTGAACCTTTATTGGATGTCATGTTATGGGATTTGTTCGACCCCGACGGGGTCGTACCATTTCCTTGTTTGATTGTCTTTAGACATACGACCCTTTCAGGGTCTTAATCTATCCAATCGAAAAGGTATTCGTCCTGATGTTCAATTTGATATCTGGTCAAAAAGTCTTTGTTTTCTTCATTGAACGTTCTTTTTCGGTGATTTTCATTGTGATGTCGCCAAAGAGCCCACTTCAAGCCGTTTAGCATTCACCTCCATTTTTCCACCCCGCCTCACGCCCCTTTGCCGGGAGTGCGTAGCTTTGCACCCCTAAAATACATGCTATGATGCGTCTTTCGGCTACTTTGGTTCTTCTGGTTGTGATGGCTTTTGCCCTGGTGCGCTGTGCGGCTCCGGAGGCGGCAAATACCGAAGACAAAACCTACCTCTTTGGCGGACCGGCGCAGGGAACGTCGTACATGGTGAAATACCACGGTCCGGGCCTTACCGACCACCAGCAAAGCGTGGACTCCATCCTCAAAGCCATTGACCAGTCGCTGAGTACCTACATCCCCCATTCAACCATTTCGCGGTTCAACAACCAGATGGAGTTCACCACCAACGACAAACATTTTATCCGAATGCTGTTCGACTCCAAGGACATCCGCGATATGAGCGACGGTGCCTTTGAGCCTGCCGTGATGCCGCTTGTAAAAGCATGGGGTTTTGGTCCGGAAGGCCCGCGCACAGAGGAGCCCATGAACATGGATTCACTGCTGGCACTGGTATCGTGGGATTTCGACATGCAGGTAACCACCGCAGCCGAACACGGGGGTAGCGTGCGCGAAACCATCGTGCACGTCGAAAAAACGCAACCCATCACCCTCGATTTCAACGGAATTGCGCAGGGCTACACGGTGGATGTGATTTATGATTTTCTGCGCTCCAAAGGCGTGGAAAACCTGATGGTTGAAGTAGGAGGGGAGCTACGCGCCGGCGGCGTTAACGAGCAAAACCAACCGTGGTCTATTGGCGTGGACGACCCCACAAGCGAAACTGAGCGCGGCACACAGGCAGTGATTCTGCTCAACAATCAGGCAGTGGCCACCTCGGGCAGCTACCGTAAATTCTACGAAAAAGACGGTAAGCGCCTGTCGCACACCATCGACCCGCAAACGGGCTACCCCGTGGACCACCAACTGCTGAGCGCCACTGTGGTGACCTCCTCAGCCACTCTTGCCGACGCCTTTGCCACCGTGTTTATGGTGTACGGCCCGTGGCGCAGCATGGAGTTCTTTGCCGAAAACCCCGAAAGCGGACTGTACGCCCTGCTGGTGTACTACGACGATGAGGGAGAACTCCAAACCTACCTCAGTCCGGGTATGGAAGATAAAATCCGCAAAGACCCCGAAGAGTAGCTAGCGGACACCCCTGCGCATACGGATTAGAAAGTATTCCCAAATGGTGGGGTGGTACCACAACCTGCCACGTTCTGAATGCGCGTGCGCCTGCACGTCTCCGCGGCAAAGCGACTCAAACTGTTCCACCAACATCTGTACGCCAAGCGCCATTTGCAGCACCGGATAGCTTGCAAACTGGTCCTTGCGAGTAGGTTCCACGCAGCGTTGCTCAATCACTCCGCCGGTGTCAATGCCGCTGTCCACAAGGTGCAGGGTAGTGCCAAAGCGCGCTGCATCTCCCTGCGCAAGCGCCCAGTAGCCGCCGTGCACGCCGCGGTACTCGGGCGTTATGCCGGTGTGAATGTTCACCACCGTGGCCTTGATTTGTTGCAGCGTTTCCTTTTTGAGAATTCTTGTTCCGCACAACACCGCGAGGTCGGGCTTGAGCGATTGCACAGCCTCCACGCATTCGGGGCTGTTGGCCGAGTGAACGGCTATGATTTTTTCGGGAGGAAGGGGTGCCGTGCTTAAATCATACTCGTTCAAAATTTCCTTAACCCGACTTGCACCGGCGGCTTCGAGAATTGGCATCACCCCAAGCTGAAATTTCAGTTGCCCGATGACTTTGATGATTCCAAGTTTTTTGATGCGCTTTTTCACCAGTTCTGCGCGCGATTGCGGCTGCTCCATCACCACGTGAATGTCGTCGGCAAGGGCTTGCAGGGCGTGAAAAATCATTCGGGTACCCATGCCATCGGTGGCGAGCAGCACAACGCGTTTACTCATGCGTATTCGGGTTGCAGGCGGGCGGCGAGTTCGCCCATGTTCAGGCTTTCGAAGTCGTATTTGGCGTGCAGGGCTTGGTAGTGCTGCAGGATTCGCTCAAGAAAGGCGAAGTTGGCCTCCGTGTTCTCGCTGAAATTGTGCGGGTGCCACCACAGGTGAAAAACCTCCCCGTGTTTGGCTGCATAATCCATAGCACGGGTAATCCGTCGCAGGCGTAAACCTTCCAATACGGGGTTGATGGGGCGCGCCGGTCGCAAAAAACGGCTAGACGGAAAATTGAAAAGTCCTTGCTCTACCATTTCACCGGGCTTGTAGGTATGATGTCCGCTGATGTTGAGGTATGCGTCCGTTAAGCGAATGGCACGACGCAAGGGCGTCTCCTGTTCGTCGTTTCGCGCGCTGTAAATCCACGAGCTTTCGTTTCCGCGAAAGACTTCAATGCCCAGTTTGCGACAAATATCCAGATAGGCTTTGTTGTATTGGTTCCGCGGAAAAACCAGCGATTTCAGCTTGATTCCTCGTTTTTCGGCCAGTTTGAGGTGCGAGCGAAGGTCGTCTTCAAAACTCGCGGCATCCTGTCCGTCGGCAAGGCAGTAGTAATGTGAAAAAGTATGGCTGCCAATTTCCAGTCCGGGTGATTTCTGAATGGCCTCCACCAAATCGGGTGCAAAGTGCAAATGCATGTCCGTTTCCGGCATCTGACCCAGATAACCGTTGTACGGAGAGAGGTGTGTTGCGTCGTAAAGGGGTTTGTTGTCAGGCACAAAATCAAGCAGTTCATCCTTGCTCTCAGCCATTAGCATACCAACGGTGGCAAAGGTGGCTTTTACCTCGTACTCGCTGAAAAGTGCAATCATTCGCCTTACTACTTCGCGCACTTTTTCCATGCGTTCACGGCAGGAATCCAGCGGCTTGCAATCACGCACGCCCCAGTACAGCTCGAAGTCGAGCGAAATCAAAAAATACCCCCTTTGATTCGGCTTTGGCGTCATTGCGGTTCTCTGCTCAGGCTGTGAAGTTATTATTTCTCATTGAAAGTATTGCCAAATCGTGGAGGACTCGCCTACGTGACATTCATGGTGTCGCACAAGGTATCTGTGTCAAAAAAGCTATATTCGGGGACTTAAACCAGAACCATGCGATTGAATCAGATTTTCCCAACAGTTTTTACTTTATTGTTTACCTGTGCTTTGCAAGCTCAGCCTGTTGTCGGTCCCGACGATATGCCCGCCGCCAACACCAGCTACCAGCTCTACCAGGCTGCCGGCATCGGGTTGGAAGACCCCGCTTTGGATTTTGGCGAAAACGTTACATGGGATTACAGCGACCTGGACGGAATGGGTCCGCAGGTAACCGATTTTCTGCCTGTTTCTTCGGCTCCTTTCTTCTACCAATTCGTCTTTAACAATCCCAACCAGCCGCATTATGCCAATCACTGCACAGCAGTGCCTGAGTTTGGTTTGCCGTTGCCGATAGAAATCAGTGAGATTTACAATTTTTTCCGGGCTGATGAACAGGGTTATTACGACTGCGGATTCGCGGCTACACTCAGTGGTTTTCCGCTCTTTGCGAATCGCAACCCCACCGACAGAATTTTGAAATTTCCGCTGGAATATGGCATGGAACCCGACACCAATGATACTTTTTTCTCAGCCGGTGTGCCCGGTTTTGGCGAGTTGAAGTCCTTCAGAATCCGACAGAATAGCGTGGATGGCTGGGGTACGGTCATTACTCCCGCCGGTTCGTTCGATTGTCTCCGCGTGCGAAGCGTGGTGAGTGGCAGGGACACCCTTTTTGCCGAGGAGTTTGGTATCGACCAGGTGATAGAATTGCCCGAAACCATTGAATACCGATGGGTTGCTCCCGAAGGAGGCCCTCCTGTGTTGCAAATCAACGTGTCAGGCGGCTTGGTTACACAGGTAACTTACCGCGGACTTGACGTGACTTCCGTGCCGGAGTGGGCGAAAATTGAAAAGCTTTCAGTGTATCCCAACCCTGCGGTTTCGCACACATGGCTGGAGGTGCCCGAGGATGAGCAGCTTTTACAGATTATCGCTTTTGATGCCGGAGGACGCACTGTGAATATTCCCGTTGCAGAGCGTCAGCACAACCGCATGTCCTTGAATACAGGCTCACTGGCAGCAGGAAACTATCAGTTGGGAATTCAGACCCACAAAAACTGGTACAGTGCCTCGGTGATGGTGGTGCGCTAGGAGATGATGTGCAGTTGATTGGGCGAAGATAGAGCAAAACAACTCACGTTTATCAGACGAGGTCGTTTAAAACATGTTCAGTTTGATTCCTTGACGGTGCTCCAAGACATCCATTCAAACACCTTCGGCGCTTTTCAGCAGACCCGAGCTACTCGCTTTTACACTGCTCATCCGGCCTTGCACCGCACACTCCGCAGGCAGCACCTTCTTCGCGCAGCAGCGGGTTGTTGCTCGCACAGGTTCCGCTGAACTGCCCGTCTTTTTTCACCAGTATTTTAATGGCAATACCTGCGAAAGCAAGCGCTAACATTCCGATGGCTACGAGGGCTACAAGCATAATG
>SKUL01000285.1 GCA_007129985.1 Flavobacteriales bacterium | reverse complement strand
GGGTTTGTGCAACCCGAGGATGGATTTACACCGGTATTTCCTCCAACACAATTGTTGCACTCGTCAATAAATGCTGTTCCGCCAAAATCGCCGTGGCAGTCTTGTACACAGGGTTGATTGCCCGTGTTTCCTCCTACACAGTTACCGCAATTATCCACAAAAGCAGATCCACCAGGAACGCCGTTGCAATCTTCAGGACACGGCTCAAGACCTGTATTTCCTCCCACACAGGTTCCACAGCCATCAATAAAAGCCGTGCCTCCAAAATCTCCGTTACAGTCTGCCGAACAAGGCTCAATTCCGGTGCTTCCGCCTGCGCAAACACCGCAATTGTCTACAAAGGCTGTTCCGCCCCATTCGTTGTTACAGTCCTGCACGCAAGGAACCTGACCGGTATTCCCGCTAACACAATTTCCACATTGATCGAGGAATGCAGAGCCTCCCCAATCGTTATTGCAATCCTGAACACAGGCTTCTATACCCGTATCTCCACCCACGCAGGTTCCGCACTGGTCAATAAAAGCTGTACCTCCCAACACTCCGTTGCAATCTTCTACACAGTCTCCATCGCAGGAGCCGTCGTCGCAGGTAGCGTTGGGGTTGTAGTTGCAAGCAGTTGGGTTGGTACATCCAAAAATGTCATCGTCATCAATTACCCCGCTGCAGTTGTCGTCAATACCGTTGCAGGAAATCTCATCCATTCCGGGATTCACGTTCGGATCACTGTCATCACAGTCTGTATTATTGTTTGCATATGAGCAATTAATATTGCCTTGTGTGAAGGTTGTACCTCCAGAGGCAGTTCCAAATGCCAGCACCAAACCTGTTCCTGTTGACACGGACCAATTGGGTGTATTGTCATTGAACTGGCCTTGTGTTTCGATGAAAAAGCTGAAAGGCCCGTTGCCGGATGCAACGGATGCAGTAAAGTTTCCGCCTCCACCTGTGCCACCGTATGGGCCTCCTTGCAGAATAACGGCTCCACTGTTGTCGCTGAATGTCCACGTTACCTCATCAAGCCATCCATTGCTGTTTATGTTGATGACGTACTCGCCATCACAAGGATTCTCACAAAGTGGATTAGTGTCGTTCATATCGCCATACCCATCGCCATCGGCATCCACATACCATCCGGGTTCCTGCTGACAGCTGCCGTCGTCACAGACTGCATCGGGGTTGTAGTTACAGGCTGAGGGATCGGTGCAGCCCTGTATCAGGGTACCGGAGGTTATACCACTGATGAAATTGTTGCAGTCGGCATTACCGATAAACTCTACGGTAATATCAACCACATCGCCCAAATTGTAATTACCAAATGTGTACGTACCTTCGGGTTGATTGCTGAGCACGGTGGTTGGATTCCCGCCGTTTACAGAAGCCAGCACATTGTACTGTCCTGTTTCTTCATTGTCGGCAATGGTCAAGGTGATCTCAAAAGATGCCGACTGACAGTCTTCGGTTACGGATGCTTCAAGGTTGGGGCGACAAGGGTCGTCATTGCAGTTATCCAGCAGAATCTGAAGACTGTTCATTGCATTGATCCGACCTCCTGTGGATACCTCATTGATCAAATTAGACTTTACATCTACGCCATCATACAATGCCTCGCGCACCAAATCTGCCGCTGCCTGAGGATCGGCTTTCACGAGAGCTGTGAAAGATTCGCATGGAACAGAATAAAGCAAAGCAATTACCCCAGCCGTAAGCGGACTGGCAAAAGATGTTCCACTTGTGGTTGTATAGGTGTTGCTTCCTGAGGTGGTTCGAACATTCTGCCCCGGAGCAGCAACGTTAATACTGTTGACACCGTAGCCTGAAAAGGTTCGGACATCGTTGTGGTTGGTAGCCGTTACACTCACCATGTATGGGCTAGAACACCCAGTTGGCATGTCTCCATTTACATCAATGTTCACGTTGTTGTTGGCTGTTGCACCACAGTTCAGAATTCCTTCCTCGCCAAGTGTGTCGTAAAATCCACACCACAAAGGGTAGTTATCAGGGTTGGCATTGTCTATACCCCAACTCGCATTCGTAGCGACCACAAACGCTCCTTCCGCCCCATTGGTATTATTATAGAGCTGTCGCATAACAAGCGGATAGGTGTAGGAAGCAATTACATTTGATTCAGTTAGAGAGCCTACGGTTACCACCATCATTTTCACATTCCAGTTGGCGCCCGCTACTCCGAGGTCGTTATCGCCTACTGCTCCAATCATACCAGCTACAGAGGTACCGTGATTTCCGCTCAGTACATTATCGTTGTTTTGGCTTGGATTCCAACCGTTGTAGTCATCCACATATCCATTACCATCATCGTCGATTCCGTTTCCGGGAATTTCACCTGTATTCACCCAGTGATTGGCCTGCAGATCGGGATGGTTCATATTGGCACCTTCAATGATGCATACCACAATGTCATCATTTTGTGTGGTTTGACCACCTGTGGTAATATTCCACGCCTCAGTTGTGCGTATATCGGCACCGGGTGTTCCGCCTGTTTGACCAGTGTTTTTGTGATGCCATTGCTGCCCAAACTGAGGGTCATTGGGAATAGTTTCTCGCATGAAAACATAGTGATTGAACTGGGCTTCCTCTACAGCCGGATGACGTTTTACAGCATCCAGCATGCGATAGGGATCCATGCTCAACTGATCAAATTTCAGCGTCCAGATTCTTACTGGAGGTGAAATCAATGCACCAATGGCCGCACCGGAGGTAACGCCATCTACGCGCTCCAAATCCGTCACAACACTGCGCAAATCGCTGTCCACCCGAACCTGCACGAGCAGCTCTCCGGGCACAAACGATGAAATTTCAGACTGTTGCGAAAATGAAAAAGAAACAAAGAGGGTAAGGAATGCCAGTGTGGCTAAGAGTCGATTTGAATTCATACAGATTGGTTTTGGTAATGCCCGATAAAGTTGAGGAAAACAGCGTGCAACAACAAAGGCATTTTAGCCTTTAGATAGGAAAGCCAAGAGTAGCTTTTACCTTAAACCAAAAGAGTTGATTTTGACTACAGCCCCAGCAGTTGAGCGAGCTCTTCCTGGATCACCGGATTGATCGCAACCGCAAGCGCCACCGAAATAACAAGCCCGATAAAGGCAAAACCCGCATCGCGCAGAACAAGCCCGATGGTGCTACGCATGGAGCGGTTGGTTTCGGCGTGAGGAGTAAGCTGCATGGCAATTTCGCGTCCGCCGAGTAAGCCTAAAAACACCCATGTTGTACTCATGGGCATGGTGCTAACCTCTTTGAAGAAAAAGAGTATGAATGCGTAAACAAGGTCAATCACCGATGCGGCACGCACATCTGTTACGCTCGATTTCTCCTTTACAATGGCCTGGATTTTATCCCCACGCAGATAAAAAAGCAAGCCTAATCCAAAGAAGATAAAACCAGCAAAAGCAATGTATTCCCAAATGCTTAGCTGCCTGTTCAGGAAGATGGCAATATTGGCCGCATCCTGCATAATCCAAACCGACCACAAGGCACCGCTTATGGTCCATTGAGCTACTCTCCAGTATGGATGCGGCTCACCCTGAACCAATTTAGAAATCAGTTTGGAGAGAAAGTACCACACAAAAATGGCCATTCCAAAGGCCACAAAGTATCCGGTAAGGCTTTTCTGGGTAACGGCAAGAATGGCGCCGCCATCGGAGCTGAACACGCTCAATAGCATGAAGGTGGTAGACACCGGCATTCTGAGACGCGTGATTATCAACAGAATAAGCGGTGAAATGAGCTGCAAAAAGTGAAAAGACGTAGGCGATTCAGAAAATCCTTTGGAGGAAAGTCGCTGGAAAGACACGTCGCCATCAAAAGTGTACCAACTGTAGAAAGAAGTCAGCAGGAAAATAGCACCAATAAAGAGCCACAAGTGCCACCATTTTCGGTCTTCGTTGGAGGCGATAAAAGTACCGATGGTCTGAATGGAGTCGTTCGCAATGGCAGAGTAGGCGGCAAAGATGAACCCAATCCACATGGCAATGGCCGGATAGGGATAGAAAATAGCTGAGCAAAACAGACAAAAAGCAACCAATCTGAAAAAGGTGCGCTCCCTGAAAAAGAAAAGGCTCAGAATCTTGTACCGACGGTCTCCAATTATTGCTGAACCAAGGGTGGGCTGCTGCGAAACGGGTTGCTCCATTGTGCTTAAATGTCGTAATCTTTGCTGAAATCTCCCACGAACTCTCCCGGTTCAGCCGAATCAACCGGGGTTTCTGCCGGACGCATGTATTGATTTGCTTTGATGTATGCAAGCGCAATGGTTATCAATACCACTGCTGCCGACAACAATGTACGATTATTGCTTGCCCATCTGTCTCCACTTTGAATATGATGGTACACATTCAAAACCATGTCTTGCGGCCATGCAATGACTGAAATTCGATCAAGAGGCAATGACAAGGCTGCCAACACAAAAACCAGAATGGCTATGAGTAATGTTCCCGTCATACCCTTCAATACAAACAACTTGCGAATAATGAGGATTGAATAGATAAGAATGAACACCAGCACACCCTGGGCAAAAGCGTGCATCCAGGAATCACCAATTTCAAATGACGATACTGCCCCGATATCTGCTACGGGAGATAAGGTAAGTACCGAATCCTTCATAATCAGGTAAGAAGTAAAACCAAGCATAGTGCCAATGAATTGCGCCGGAAGGTTAAGCCAAACCGGTACCCATGTTCGCTCAAAAAGACCTCGTAAAAGCGAGTAAAAAGGAAACAGGTCCGCCTCAAAGCGATAAGAACTCACGAAAATTGCCACTACATAAATAAAAGCAACAAGCGCAGAAAGCTCCAGCAGGTTAAGCGTAAATGAATCGGAAACTACTCTTCCGAGCAGAATAAAATAAGCCAGCGAAAACATCAGGCTGGATACAATCTCCACCAAAAAAATACGGATGTGCTTCTTTTTAAACCTCATGGATGTTTAGTATTCGCTCATCCGCAATGTAGCATCCTGTGCAATCGATTGGTTGACATACCACGCAAAAATGCGATGGATAATTGAGTGAAACCCTGCCTTTGTGTTAAGCATTTCTTAACCCTATGTTACGGGAATGTTATCAAAAGTGATTTCAACAAATACGAAGACACTATTTAAGGAGCATACCACAAAGCTGATACAACACCCTCGCCCCGACATTTCCATCCCAATCGTCTTGTCCGGGAGCTACTTCACAGAGGTCAAAACCAATGATTTCCTTGTTGCTTTCACCAAGTCTGAAGAGCAAATACGCCAATTGTTCGTATTGCAATCCTCCCGGAACCGGCGTACCTGTATTGGGACACAGCGAGGCATCCAATCCGTCAATATCAACGGTTACAAATACCTTTTGGGGCAGCTTAGCGATAATGTATTCTACCAACTGATGCCACGTTACGCCTCGCATCATTTCTCGCTGAATCAAGCGGTCGTAATACACCGCAATGCGCTCACCCTGACTTTTGGCAAAATCCACTTCTTCGGTACAGTAATCGCGAATTCCAACCTGTACCATTTGCGATACCTGCGGAAGTTGAAGGGTGTTGTAGAAAATGGACGCGTGCGAATATTTGAAACCTTCATAGGCATTTCTCAAATCCATGTGGGCATCAATCACCAACATGCCAAAATCGTTGTGGCGCTTGGCAAGTGCGCGGTAGTACCCCAAGGGACTGCTATGATCGCCGCCAATAAGCCCAACTTTTTTACCTTGATCCAACCAATAGGAAGTGCGCTCCTCCACCCATCGGTTCATTTGGCCACATGCCTCTGCCACTGAATCGTAGAGTTGTATCATTTCGGGGTCCTCCTGTGGACATGCCCCCTGCTCCAAGGCCTCAATGATTTGTGTTGCATGTTCGCGCGTTCGTTTCGACAGTAAACCCAGTTTTCCGGGTAAATCATCCAGCGCAATACCGCGTTTCCACAAATCAGGATAGTCGTAGTGATGAAGATCTACCTGATACGATGCATCCAAAATGGCCGCCGGACCCAGCGCGGCACCCTCCCGGTAGCTTACCGTGGCCTCCCAGGGCACCGGTATCAACACCATATCTGATTGCTCACATGAAAAGGGCAATCCGAAAATGCCGGCATCGTTGCTTCCCGGGTCATTGGGGTTAAACTGTTCAATGAGTTCTTCCTTGGTCATTTGGAATCAATTTCAGGGAGCGAAGATATGGGTTTCGATTCAGGTAGTTCGGCGATAATCCTTAAAATTGCCGCCCAAACCACAACCCACCCCACTTATGAGAACCCCCTTGCTACTGCTGGCTCTTTTTTGTTTTTCTATTGCCCAATCCCAAACAGACACCACCCAACACCTCAAGGAAGTAGTGGTTTCGAGCCACCGTCATCCATCCACCCTTGAGCAGGTTGCGAGACAGGTTACAGTGATTGACCGCGCCGAAATTGAGCAGGCTCCTGTTCAGAGCTTGTCAGAATTGCTTGAATTTGTGATGAGCGTGGATATCAGACAGCGCGGACAGTTTGGCGTACAGAGCGACGTGAGCATCCGCGGCGGAACCTTTGACCAAACCCTGATTCTGATTAACGGCATCAAGATGACCGACCCGCAGACGGGCCACCACAGCATGAACCTTCCGGTTGACCTCAACCAAATTGAGCGCATTGAGGTGCTCCACGGCGGAGCTTCGCGTGTTTTCGGGCCCAATGCCTTTGCCGGAGCCATCAACATCATTACCCGCACACGTGGCGAGAATCAGGTAGGTGCCGAACTGATGGCGGGTCAACACGGCTTGTTTGGCGCAGGTGCACACGTTACGCTTAATACCGGCAACTGGAATCACAGCTTTTCATACAATCGCAGGGGCTCCGATGGTTTTATGCGCAACACCGATTTCATCTGGAACAACGCCTTTCTGCAGAGCGCCGCACACCTTAAAAACCACGAGATTATCATCAACGCCGGTTACAACCAGAAGGCCTTTGGTGCCAGCACATTCTACAGCGCATTCTTTCCCAATCAGTTTGAAGAAACCAGCACTCGCTTTGTGTCCGTTTCCGACAAAATGCAGCTTCATGAAAACCTCAGCCTCAGCGTGCGGGGGTACTACCGCGAACACCGCGACCGCTTTGAGCTTTTCCGCGAGGGCGATGGTTTCTACAGGCGAACCGATGACAATTTCTTTGTGATGGGCAACGACACCGCGCCATCGTGGTACCAGGGCCACAACTACCACCGCACCGAAAGCTGGGGTCTGGAGGCAGATGCCAGTTACAAATGGAAAGCAGGGGTTACCACCGTTGGGATTGAATACCGCAGCGAACAAATACAGAGCAATGTGTTGGGGCAAGCGGTGGACAATCCTGTGAGCGTGAGCGGTGAGCACCCGTCGGCCATGTTTACCCGTGCAGACGGACGTGAAAACCTGAGTATTTACGCGGAGCACAACCTCAACTTCAAAAACCTCTTTGTGTCGGCAGGGATGCTCTACAATATGAACACAGCTTTTGAAGACGAGGTTTTTCCCGGGATAGACGTGGCCTATCAGATGGGGAAGCATTTCAGGCCCTACGCAAGCTGGAACCGCTCTGTTCGTTTCCCCACTTTTACTGATTTGTACTACAATCTGGGCGGCGCCGTGGGTAGCATTGACCTCACGCCGGAGTCGTCTGTCAATTACGAGGGCGGACTCAAATACTTTGGCAAACACGTGAGCGGAGTGGCTACCTTTTTCCGTCGCGAAGGCGTGAATCTTATTGATTGGATTCGGTTTGAAGGCTCTGACATTACGCAGGCAGCGAATATCACAACGCTCAACATCAACGGACTGGAATTGGGTTTTCAGGCCAACCTGAAAGCGCTTCTGGGTGAAAAATCGCCGTTTTCATCTTTGCGGATTGGGTACACCTACATGCAGGGCGACAGTGCCAGCACCGGTTTTGAATCGAACTACGCACTCGACTTTCTGCAGCATCAGTTTAACGCGGTGTTGCTTCAGCAAAT
>SKUL01000275.1 GCA_007129985.1 Flavobacteriales bacterium | reverse complement strand
TTTCTGACGCATCATCTCTTCTATTATTCAATCCCTTCGGGATTTTGCGTAAGGCGTTTACATGGCAACCTGGCAGAGCGGATATAAGAATGGTGTGGTGAGGGTTCTGATTCCATGACAAAAGGACAAAAAAAAGCCCCGCAAGGCTGAGAACCTGCGGGGCTGAAACTGTTGCTGAGGGCTTGTAGATGTGATAAATGAACCAACCTATTTAACCAAATCTATTAACCAAACTATTAACCAAATGCGCCCTCGTGGAGTGCAACAGCCGTTATGAAAAGAACGTTTGCTTTTTAACGTCAAACTCCCTGCCATTGTTATTCAACTGCCGGAAGCAACGTTGTATTTAACACTTTTTGCGGCCGGGCCGCCACTTTCCGTTGAAAGTTCGATTGTAAAACGAGCGGAACATGCTGAAATTGCCTGAGAAAGTCTAAAATTATGTTAAGCCCACAACGTGATTATTTGGGCGTAGCAAGCATTTGGTTACCGGCTTTGGTTGGGGGCAAAAAAATGTATATTTGGCGGGTAAACCTTTCCATCACGACCATGAGTAAAACAATCATTGTTCCTACCGATTTTACACCCATCGCAGACAATGCGCTGGAGCACGCCATTGCGGTTGCAAAAACCATTGGCGGCGAGATTGCGCTTCTTCACATCGTTCCCAAAAAATCGCATGTGGATGAGGGTCGCACCAAGTTGAATATGCTTATTGAGCGATTTGCTGAAACCAACCACGGAATCACCATCAAGCCTGTGATTCGTGTGGGTACCATTTTTGAGGATATTGGAGATGTTGCAGAAGAACTTGAGGCCGAATTGATTCTAATGGGAACGCACGGCCTCCGTGGTATGCAGTTCATCACCGGAAGCCACGCTTTGAAAGTAATCACAAGCAGCTCTACGCCTTTTGTGGTGGTACAGGAAAGCAAAATCAAGGAGACCGGTTACGATGACATCATCGTTCCTCTGGACTTGAGCAAGGAAACCAAGCAAAAACTCAGTATTGTGGCCCAGATGGCGAAATACTTTGAATCGCGGGTACATCTTATGATTCCCCGCGAGAATGACGAGTTCCTGAAAAACCAACTGGACCGAAATCTGAACTATGCCAAGCAGTACTTTTCTGATGAGGGTATTGAGTTCACCACGAAGGTAAGCGAAGAAAAAAGTGGCGATTTTGACGAGGGAATCGTGGCCTACGCCAAAGAAATTGACGCCGATTTGATTGCCATCATGAACCTCGCGGCCAACTCACTCGTGGGTATGCTGGGCAGCGGATACGTTCAGCGCATCCTCACCAATGAAGCGCAGGTTCCTGTGCTGATTGTAAACCCTATCAGCACTACTGTTTCCAAGACATTCTTCCGCGCGATGGGCGGATAGCACGCACTTTGAATACCGCTCTTCGGGCGTAATTATCGCTTCGTGGGGTTGGTCTCAATAAGTACTGAGGCGGCTCTGAATCTCCTGAAGATGGGCCGCCTTTTTTTCTTGCCTTAATTTGATGGCAGATGATGTAAAATAGCGGTGAAGGTTGAAAAATTTCACCTGAATTTCGTCCCACTCCTTGTCTGTTTTAATGATGCCGTAGTGCATGAGCTCTATCTTGAGGTTGTCGGCTATGGGATGAAAGTCGTCTCTACCGAGATAGTCAAGGTCTGCGTCACAAATTATTTCATCCAGCTTGTTGTGCGGGTGATGTGGTACGCGGGTAGCCATAATCATCTGGCCAATGGTGGCTACTTCCTCCGGGGTGTAGCCGAATTGGGGCAATACCTCTGTCGCCACACCGGCAGCCAGCTCTTCGTTATCCATGTATTGCTCACAAAAACCAACATCGTGAAAAAGCGCCGCTGTGCGCACCATAATTGTATCGTGCTGCGAGATACCTTCGAGGTAGCACAGCCTGTCGGCCGCCCGAACCACATCGGCCGTATGCTTGATATCGTGGTAAACAAGCACGTCGTCAAGCTCGTGAGCTAGCTTGGCAAACACCCAATTCTCTGCTTCTTTGTAGCGCATACTCAATGTAGGAACCCGCTAAAATTAAGCATTCTTAAAAACCCACACCCACCATCAGGATATCATCTACCTGCTGATGCCCCTCCATCCATGTGTCTAGCCTCAGTCTGAACTCCTTTTCCTGCTCTTCCATCGGTAGGTGTTGCGCAGAAAGTATCATGCTGCGAAACTGCTTATACATGAACTTCTTCCCTTTGGGTCCACCAAACTGGTCAACAAAGCCATCGGAAAAGAGATACACCTTATCACCCGCCTGCAAGGAAACCGAGTGTTGTTCAAAAACGACGTTTTCGCGCTCAATACTGCCTATGGAGCACTTGTTTGGTTTGAGTTCCCGGAGTTCTCCGTCGCGCACAAGGTAAAGCTGAATGTTTGCCCCGGCGTATTCCAAAGTGCGGGTATTGGTGTCAAACACGCACAGCGCCATATCCATGCTGTCGCGCACGTTGTTCTCTTCGCTGGTTTTATGTAAGTTGTCCTGTGCAATCGTGTGAAACGACGAAAGAATGCGTTGCGGGGTGAGGTTTCCTTCGTTGTCTTTTACTGCCTGGTTGAGGCCGTTGAACCCAACAAGGCTCATAAATGCTCCCGGCACCCCATGGCCAGTACTGTCAACAACGGCAAAAAGTTGTTTGTTTTTCAGCTGCCTGAACCAGTAAAAGTCGCCGCTCACAATGTCCCGCGGTTTGTAGAGCACAAAACTATCCGGAAACATTGTGCTGATTTCACGGATGGGCGGCAAGATGGTTTCCTGCAGCCGCTTGGCCGAACGAATACTGGCCGTAACATCCTGATAAAGTTCTTCAATCTGCCGACTTTTTTCTACCACTTCCTGTGTGCGCTCTTCTACTTGTCGTTCGAGGTTGCGCTCGTTGTCGCCGAGTTCGCGCGCCATTTTAAGCAATGCGGCACCTAACTTGTCCTCGTTGCTCAGCGGTTGATAGGGGTAATCGAAGTTTCCGCGCCCTACTTTCTCGGCAAAGTCGGTGGTGTGTTTTACGCTATCTATTAGCGTATTGAGAGCTTTAGCCATTTCGCCAATCTCGTCGCGGGTAATTTTAACCGGTTCTTTGGGCACCACCCCCCTTCCCATAGAGAGCAATGCTGTTTTAAGCTGTTGAACCGGGCGCACAATAGACCTTCCTGTGAGAAGGGCAATCAGAATGCCTCCGAGCACCAGTCCAATACCGAATGAACGCAAGTACACCTCTAATTGATCAAACCCGGCGTGCATCTCAGCGCTGTCGCGATCCACACTTTTTCGAATTTTGATAATCAGGTTATTGAGATCAAACAGTATTTCTTTGGCTTTTTCGTCAATCACCCCTCCTTCTTCTGCCAAATCGCGGGCGTAAAAGACGTTAAAATCCTCGTCGTAGCTGCGCATGTCGGGCAGCTCTCTTTTCACGATCTCATAGAGCTCCAGTAATTCATCAATGGACTTGATGATTCTGTTCTTCTTGATAATATCATTCTCATCCCACGCCAAGGACATCTTGTTGAGACCCCCAATTATCTCGGGCAGGTCTTCGTCCGTGATTCGCTGCAGGGTTCGCTTTTCTTCGGTGTCTTCCCTGCTTTGTACAAAAGCCCAGTTGGTGATGAGCATTCGGGTTCGGATAATCTCGTAGCGGAGTTTTTCGAGCTGCTGCACCGACGGAATGTACACTTCGTTGATGCGGTCGTTGATTCGCCGTGATTCGGTAAGTGTTTGATTGGTAATAAGAAATACCAACAAAATGCAGAGGATGATTACTCCAAAGCCTGTGTATAGCTTGCCTCCTATGGTGAACCGAAACTTCATACCGGGAAGGCCACGGGCGTCATTATTTGTTGGTTTGTTGGGTATCCTTGAGCAGTTCGCGGTATTTGTTCGCTTCCTCGTTGTTGTTCAGGCTTAGGTAGATGCCTCTTAAGGCTATCAGTGTTTCCCGTCGTTCAGGATTTAGTTCATGCGCTTTGAGCATGTACGGAAGCGCCTCTCTGAACAACTCAACGCTTTCGGCCTGAACCTTGACTATGGTAGGTATCTGTGCGTCGGCATCAATTTGCTCAATACCAAAAGCCCCTTCGTTGTATAAGTTAATGGCAGTATTGTAATTAGCCCCGTAGTTTTCAGGGTCTATTTCGAGCACCACTTTGTAGTTATCCAGCGCTCTGAACAGGAAATCCTTGAGGTTGCTTCGGTCCTGCTCATAAATCTTTCGGTTGCTCGTTGCGAGGGCTTTGTAGTACGTAACGTCTCGCTCTGCGAAATTGAATGAGGGGTCTACGGCGCGCTGCAAGTCTTTGTAGGCAGCGTAAAGCTCCTCGGAGCGGTCAATGGTTCTGGGGTTGAGTTCACGCATCACCAACACCGCATCGTTGTAGTAGGACGAAGCAAGGTAGCGCAGCGACTTCAGGTTATTTTCTTTGTAGGCCTGGGCTGCATCCAGTTCCATGGAGCGTTTGTACGACGCAATGGCCTTTTCCCTGTGCGCGTCGCGCTCAGCATCGTTTTTCTCCTCGTTGAAGAGGTCTTTATACACAAAGCCGCGGATGTGCCAGCTCATGGCATCCTCTTTTCCTTCTTCCGAAATGACAACAGCATCAATCAAGGAAGCTGCGCGGCTGTAGTCTTTTTGCTGATATGCCTGATAAGCCTCAATGGTAGCGGCCGGTTGGGCCTTGGCTTCGGCCACGGAAAACAACACCACAGCAATTGCGACGGCGCTTTTGAGTATGTTTTGGAGCCACTTCATACGCATTAGTTTTCTACGTGTAATGCGAGACTTTTCAACGTAGAGCCAACAAAGAGGTTGTTTCGCTCTGCGTTAGGAACGCTCAGTTCGAACTTCAGATTATCATCCACCACCACAAAGTTGATAGCTACACCCTTTGAAAGGGCTCCGTTTTGGTGTGATACCAGTAAGGTACTGGTGCCGTTGGTGTGCTTCACAACTTCGTCAATGGCCGTGCTGAATTCGTTGTCAACAAACAGCACATGACACGTGGTGAAGTTTTGTGTGTTGGAAATTTTTCGGATTTCAATAGGCTGGCTACCAATAGTTTTTCCGTTGTACTTGGTAACCAACTGCTGGTACATGCTGGAACCACCCATCACCCCGATGATGAAGTTACCACGTTTGTTTTCGTCGGGCCAATCTACAAGCTTGGCAAAGTTGTAAATGTAGCTGGCCTTAATCATGGCGGCCGTATCTTTTTCGTCAAAGCGCGGCCCTTCCGGGTCGGTTGCGGGCGCAAAGGCAAACACCGCCGACAACAAGGTCAACAACACAAATGGCCTGATTTGCATATAGCGCTGCATGCGAGGCTAAAGTTAGGACTCGTTGGTTACTTATGTTTTCCCGTGGTGATTTGTTTTCCACGGTGTTGTCTTAATAGCCCTTAGCTAAGCAAAATGGGCGTGGCTCGTTTCGGTACACTAATCGTGTGCAGCCGGCATGTTTTCCAGATCACGATCAAAGAGGTACAAACCACCTTTATCGTTTCCAATCATGTTGAGCTTATCCATGATGGTGCGCGCCTGAGCTTCCTCCTCAATCTGCTCAGAAACATACCACTGCAAGAAATTGTGTGTAGTATAGTCCTTCTCTTCAAGGGTGGTGTGAACAAGGCCGTTGATTTCTTCGGTTACCTTGATTTCGTGGCCCAACAGCGACTCAAAAATGTCGCTCAGGCTTTTAAACTTTGCCGGTGGCTGCTTCAGGGCTGGCACAATTGCGTGTCCTCCACGCTCGTTGATAAAGCGCACCAACTTGAGCATGTGCATGCGCTCTTCATCAGACTGTGTGTAGAGAAATTTGGCGGTGCCATTGAAACCCTGTGTCTCGGCCCAGGAGGCCATTGAGAGATAAAACTGAGAGCTGTCTGCCTCTACTTCTACCTGCCTGTTGAGCGCCTTTTCTATTTTCTTGGATAGCATAATTGTTCTTAGTTTTAGCGAATTCAAAGTTAGTCTTTCTCCACCGACTAACAAACAGGTCGGTGATCCGTTTAAAAAATCATGTCTCGCAAAAAGAAAAAATCAGGCCAGAAGAAAAAAGGCTCGTCGGGCAGTTCACGCCATCAGGATTTAACACCCGCCGTTATTGCTGCATTCAAGAGAGAGGAAAACCGACCCATGAATTACAAGCAGTTGCTGGCCAGAATGGGGTTGCACAAGCCGGCCAAAGGGGTGCTTCAGCGAACGCTTGAAAAAATGATTTACAGCGACTTGTTAGACGTTAACAGCCGCGGAAAATATCGTTTGGTTGATTTTACCCCGGGCGAACTTACGGGTGTTTTACAGGTTACCCGGCGCGGTGTGGGCTACTTGCTCACCGACCAGGGAGAAGATGATGTGGTCATCAACCCAAAAGACATGGGTACTGCGCTCGAAGGTGATACGGTAGCGGTGACACTCAAGGGTAAACGTTCCGGACAGCCCGCAGGGCGCGTGGCAAAAGTGCTTCAGAGGGCTGCCACAACTTTTGTAGGGGTTATTCAAATCAGTGATCGTTATGCTTTTGTGGTTCCATCGAACCAGCGAATACACGTGGACTTTTTTGTGCTTCGAAGCAATATTGGTGGGGCAAAAAACGGACAAAAGGTGATTGTTGAAATGACCGGCTGGCCCGATGATTCTGAAAACCCCACGGGCAAGGTTGTGGCCGTTTTGGGTAATCCGGGCGATCATGAGGTGGAAATGCACGCCATCATGGCAGAGTTCGGGCTACCGATGGAGTTTAAACCCTCTGTTCAGGAAGCTGCAGATAAAGTGGATACACAAATCACTCCGGCCGAAATAAAGCGGCGCAGGGATTTCAGAAAAGCCACCACGTTCACCATTGACCCTGTGGATGCCAAAGATTTTGACGACGCACTCTCTGTAGAATTTCTCAAAGATGGCGTTTTGCGGGTGGGTATTCATATTGCTGATGTGTCACATTATGTTCAGCCCGGCGATATTTTGGACAAAGAAGCCTACCAACGGGCCACATCGGTGTATTTGGTTGACCGGGTTGTACCCATGTTGCCCGAGGTACTAAGCAACCTGGTTTGTTCGCTCCGACCCGAAGAAGAAAAGCTGTGTTTCTCTGCTGTTTTTGATTTAGACGAGAACGCAGCCATCAAAGCTGAATGGTTTGGTCGCACGGTGATTCGCTCAGACCACCGTTTTACCTACGAGGCCGCGCAAGAAGTGCTGGATGCGCAGAAAGGCCCCTACCTCAAGGAGTTAAATGCCCTATTGAGCTTGAGTAAGATTATGCGCAAGGCACGAACCGCTTTCGGAGCCATAGAGTTTGGCGGCAGTGAAGTGCGTTTTGACCTGGACGAAAACGGCAAACCCATTGGTGTACAGGAGAAAAAGCTACAGGACACCAATCGTCTGATTGAGGACTTCATGTTGCTGGCAAATCAGCGTGTGGCCATGTTTGTAAGTCAGCGTAAGCCCGAAAACCCCGTACCTTTTGTGTATCGCGTGCACAAGGAACCTGACGAAGACAAGCTCACCGAACTGAGGGCCTTTGCACAGCGTTTTGGGCACGAAATGAAAGCCGCCAAAAACAAGAGCGCGGCATTTGCGATTACTGAACTGCTGAGAAATGTAGCCGGAAAGCCCGAAGAAAACCTGCTTCGTCACATGGCCATCCGCAGCATGGCCAAGGCTGTTTACAGCACCCAAAACATTGGGCACTACGGGCTTGGTTTTCAGTACTACACTCACTTCACTTCACCCATACGTCGGTATCCGGATGTGATGGTACACCGTGTATTAGAGCGCGTGCTGGAAGGAGAAACAGGTCCCGATCAGGATACGCTGGAGTCATCGTGCAGACACTGCTCTCTACAGGAGCGAAAGGCCTCCGAAGCCGAGAGGATGTCTATCAAATACAAGCAGGTAGAGTTTATGATGGACCACGTTGGCGAGGTTTTCGAGGGTATTGTTTCTGGTCT
>SKUL01000225.1 GCA_007129985.1 Flavobacteriales bacterium | reverse complement strand
TCGGCTGTGCTGAGAATACAATCTACCACCTGTTGTTGCGGAAGCTCAGGGTTTACAGACAAAACAAGGCCTGCAAGACCAGCTACCATTGGCGATGCCATGGATGTACCGCTTAAATTGGCATAGGTAGGAGCATAAGAATTGTTGAAGTAGGTACTTAAGATTTGGCTTCCGGGAGCAGAAATATCAATCCAGCCGCCGTAATTCGAGAAGTTACTCTTCGCATCGTTGCTGGCAGTGCTGGCCACACTCACCACATTGTTGTATCCTGCTGGGTAGAAAATAGAGCTTACATTGTCGTTCCCTGCGGCGGCAATGTTCACGCAGCCTGCGTTGAAGGCATAGTTGATAATGTTTTGACCCGTAGTACTAAAACCCGAGCCTCCCCATGACATGTTGATTACGTCTGCCCCGTTGTCGGCGGACCAGATCACTCCTGCATAGGCATCAGAAATGAACTGCGCAGAGTTGGAGCTTTTTACAGGTATGATTTTGATGTTGAATCCGATGGATGCCACACCAATTCCATTATTGGTTGCGGCCCCAACGATTCCGGCCACGTGCGTTCCGTGTGTCATTCCGGTTTGATTGGGATTTGGGTCTGTGTTGTCCTGCGACACATCGTAACCGGCCACCAGGTTTGGAATCAAGTCGGGGTGCGTGGTGAGCACCGCATCGTCAACAATGGCCACGCGAATTTCGGTGCTTCCCTGTGTGATGTCCCATGCGTCCTGAGCGCTTATTCTCCATAACCCCCACTGGTTGCCATTTCCGGCTTGTGGACCCAAATCATTGGGCGTGAATGTAGGCCTCATGATGGGAACCCGCTCGGCGTAGTTCACAATCTCAAGTTTTTCGAGCTCTCTGGCAAGTAGCTCTTCGTCACCTAACCTATCAAAATAAAGTTGGTACACCTCCGAAATATCGTTGGTACGGGCAAAGTAAAAGGGCTTTCGCACGGTGTGAATGCCGTACTCTTCGGCCAACTCCTCTCCTATCAGTCGGAGAAATGAATCCAGTTGCACCTCCTTTTTTTCCCATTTAATAGGTTTGGTGGCTTCAGGAGCTACTTGCACCCAAAGTTCACCTGGGTAGAAAACGTCTGTTTCGGATTGAGCTGTGGCAAAAGACACCACAGCAAACAAGGCAAGCCATGTTGGTAGCCAATTTTTCATAAGGGTCATGATTAAAGTTACTTGCAGGTTAACATTCGGTTTGGGGCAATGGTTCGAAAAGCCCCTTGGTTTCAAAACTATTTGGAGGTACAATTAACAAATTTGACAAAGGATTTGCTCACAATGTTTTCGGCAATCTTGGAAAGGCAAAGAAAGACAACATATACATGATCGTGTTAACCAACTACCTGAGTACGGTTACATGTCCTCTGTAATTTTCGACCTCTTGCGTAATGGCGTTCTTTACTTCAATTGAGTACACGTATACTTCGGGTTGCGTAAAGTACTCTCCACTTGCCTCAGCACCATTCCAACCCTGGTTCACATCGGTGGTTTCAAATACCAGTTTACCGGCCCGGTTGAATATCTGCATGCGGAAGTGCGATGGATCCCATTCATTACCCAGCGGTCGGAAAATCTCATTGATACCGTCTCCGTCCGGTGTAAATGCATTGGGAATAAATACGCGGAACTCACGCGGTACAAAGTGTGCAACGATTTCATCCGGCACCTGAATATCAAGGCGGATTTCGGCACTTTCATCTGAAGGCACGGGTGTGTGATAGGTAGTGCTCCAGTGGCTGAACTCCCACTTTTGTTGTGGTAAAGCCTTGAAGTGCGTATTATTCATTGCCAGCACGTTACCTGTCCAAGGGAGGAAAGGAAGCACGTTCCAATCAAGCATGACAGAACCGCTTCCTTTGGGCTCCACCCGAACAGTTATGGGGTAATTAGGAAGTTCGATGAATGAGGCAATGATAGTATCTTCCCCAACAATCTGGAGCTGCACGTTTCGCATGTCGGCGTTGGGCGCAAAGGTTCCTCCGTCGGTTGCTTGCCAACCAATAAAGTCGTAGAAATCACTCGCCGGAACGGCTCTTAATGTGTGTGTTTCCTGTGTCGAGAGCATACCTTCCCACCACGAACCTTCGTCCGTACCGTGAATTTCCACCGTACCATACTCTGCTGGATCTGTCATGACCACAACATTAAAGATGGTGATGACCTGAAACAATGCAACAATGGAATCTGCTTGCACAACCTCAAAGCTGATGAACAAATCATCCAGGTTGGTGACAAAATGGTTTTGGAACGTCCACCCAACAAACTCATATCCTTCCTCCGGAACAGCCTCAAATTGAGCTGTGTTACCAGGAACTATTTCAACCGTAGCCGGGTTATCTTCGAGTGTTTGCCCGTTGAAGACGACATATCCCATGCCGGGCTCTTCTACCGTTACAATTAGATCAACAGGTAGTTGGTAGAAATGAGCAATTACCTCGTCGGTTTGGGCTGTGGTGTATGTGGCCACTGCGCTCGTATCATTGGGCGCAAAGACGGTGTCTCCCTGGTGTACCGTTTCCCAGTGACTGAAGGCCCAACCGGGTTCAGCGCTCGCCACGATATCGTGTTCAATAAGTGCTGTTAGCGAGTCGGTATATGGATAATTTGGTATCAGGAACTCGTTGAGTTCTATCCACCCTGTTCCGGGCGGCTCAACATTGAAGGTTATGGGATACTCTTCCAACGGGATGAAGTTGGCCACAATCGTAACATCTCCTTGCGGATTTACCGTAATTTCGAACTGGGTTTCGTCGTCGTATTCGAGTTCACCTAAGAGTGTCTCCCAGAACTGAAAGGCCGCTTCTCCCGTGGGATTTGCGGTGAGGTCAAAGGGTACTTCGGCAAAGTAGGTTCCGGTCCACGGGGTGTCTCCCGGACCGATGGTAATGGAATTGAGCACAACTTCTCCATCGCCAACAATCTCTATGGTTACTTCGATGGCTGTCAGGTCGTAACAATCCTCCAAACCCTCTACGATCTGTTCTTCACAACGGGCTTCGATAAAGTCAATCAATGACTGCACATTATTCTGCCAGCCTGCGTATGTTCCTCCCCATCGCTCAATTTGCCGTGGCATTTCGGGGTCAATAATGTTGATAAGGCTGTCTAAATGCGCGAGAGAAAACTCACAACTCAGGGTAGAGTTGATTAAATCAGCGTAGCGATTGATGTAAGTTTCGAAGAATTCTTCATTCTCAAGAAGGGCGCTGAAAATCTGGGTGTGCCCTTGCCCGCCCGGGTTATTTAGTTGATGCCCGAAACATGGGTCTGCTGTTGGGCCAGTATTGGGAATGCCTGTGTAATTGATGTAATGACCAAAGGCTGCATCCATATCCCAAAGGGTGTATCGCCATTCGGTTGCTCCACCAAATTCGTTGTATCCGCGCCACCATGCTGTATTCCAGTTCAACCAGTCTGCGGCTACAATCCAGGTATTGATGGCGAAGTAATCAATCAGGCTGATTACATTGAGTTGGGTTTTTACGTAGTCATAATTAACCTGATCAGTCATATCCTGACTCGTGATAAAGTTGCGCAGGGTGTTCCAGTTGTCCATGGTACCCCACTTAGCCCAGGTATTTCCCCAGGTTTTAATAAAGTCCATGCTGAACTTGTCTTGACTGTAGTAATAGTCTGTGTAACGCCAGTCGTCTACCTTCTCACGATAATCGTAAACTCCCCAGTACTGGCCATTGGCGTATAGCACGCAAAATTCTGTAGAACGGCAATCGAGATCCATCCCTCCTACCTGAGATAGCGACTGCACATAGGCATCGCGAATGTGCGCACCATTTTCGTAGGGATAATTGTCGTTGGCACCGGCCTTGAACATATACCTCTTGTAACGAGGGCGGTCTGATATTCGGAAAAGCTCTAATTCGGTCTTACCGCTGTAGCCCATTTTGTCGCGATCGATCCAGTCAATTCCGCGTTGCGCGTAGGCCCAACTGTCGTTACCGTGTTTATTGGTATCACCAAATGATTTTGAAATGCGTTGACCATTTTCATCAAAAACCTCCATGGTGGTGATGGGGATGTTCTGCACACCTCCCAGTAAAATAAGCACTTCATCACCTGCAACTGAAAAAGCCGGAAGCGTATGCTGATCTTCACCTACAAAGAAGGTGCTCCACTCAAAAAAGCTGCGCAGGTATTCGGGATTATTGCTGAAAGTTGCAGCCATCAGCACCGTAGTTTCATTGATGTTGATGGGGCCTGTGTACAAAGGGGAGGCCTCGGTGGGGAAAGTACCGTCCAACGTGTATCGAATCACAAATTCCGGACTGGGGTCAGGTATCGAGATGGATACTGTTATTCCACCTCCATGATATCCCGCGGGTTGATCGAATTCCGGCGTTGGAGCGTAATTTGTGAAAGGGGTTGAGGTGTTGTTTGAAGCATTGATGGTGGGTTGCGTAAAGACCACCCAATTGTCTGCACCATCAGGATAGCGGCCACGCGTGTGCCCAAGTTGACTGGTTTCTTCCATCATATTTACATCTATGATGGTACTTCCATCGGGGGCTACCAAAGCGATAATTTCATTTTCCTGGGTTTGCCCAAGCCTGAAGTTTGCGTGCAGGTTGTTTAGGTCAAAGGGCAACCCCATCCTTCCCGACAGCCAAATGCGTAAAAAACCGTTGCCCGGGATAATTGAACCTCCGGGAAAAGTCCATTTGTCGAGATTGGTGATGCGGTCCGTCATGTGGTAACCGCTAAGGTCAAAGGGGTCGGGCGAGTTATTGTAAAGTTCAACCCAATCTTCGCATTCGCCGAAATTGTCTTCCACCTGATTGGGATTGTGGACAGAGCAAAGATTGGTTGCGCCTATTTCGTTTATCACAACCTGTGCGGAGAGCACGGTGGGCGCAAACAAGGCAAAAATGAAAATCGATATTTTGGTCAGCCAGTCGTCTCTGTAGAACATAGTTTAGTTAAGGGTAATGGTTTCAAAAACAATAACATGTGCTTCACAACGCCACCTTGCAGGATTTTGTTGTTTCTTAACTGACGACGGGCTGAATGAGAGGGTTGCCCAAAAAAATTAACATTTCTCTTTATCCGTTATGTCTATCTGAATTTCAGTGAGAAAGGGCAAAAAAAAAAAACGCTGCGGAAATTCCGCAGCGTCTTTCTAGAAGGTTGGATCAACCTTATCTTATTACCGTAATGTGCCCCATGTAGGTTTTTACTTCCTGGCTGATGGCATTTTTCACTTCTATTCGGTACACGTAAACCTCCGGTTGGGTGTAGTACTGCCCTCCCGCTTCGGAGCCATTCCAGCCTTGGTTCACATCGGTTGTTTCAAAAACCATTTTTCCTGCCCGATTGAAAATCTGCATTCGGAAGTGTGTAGGATCCCATTCATTACCCAATGGGCGGAAGATTTCATTCACCCCATCACCATCAGGTGTAAAGGCATTCGGGATGTACACCGCGTATTCACGGGGTACGAAGTGCGCCACGATCTCGTCGGGCACAGCGATGTTGAGGCGCATCTCGTCGCTCTCAAAAGAAGGAACGGGCGCATGGTACATGGTTGACCAATGGCTGAACTCCCATTCATTTTTGGGTAGTGCCTTAAAGTGAGTGTTGTTCATGGCGAGCACGTTACCCGTCCAAGGGTAGTGAGGCAGCACACTCCAATCAAGTGCAACAAAACCGCTTCCCTCCGGCTCTACCCGCACGGTAATCGGAAAATTGGGTAGCTCAATGAACTGTGCAATAATGGTATCCTCATTGAAAATTTGCAACTGTACATTGCGCATGTCCGCGTTGGGGGTAAACTCTCCACCGCTGGTTGATTGCCATCCCACAAATTCATAGAACTCATGAGAGGGAACCGCGCGCAATGGATGGGTTGAAAGCGTAGATAGCATTCCTTGCCAAAAAGAGCCTTCATCTACACCGTGGATTTCTACCGTTCCGAACTCAGCCGGCTCAGTCATTACAACCACATTGAAAACGGTGATTATCTGGAAGTGGGCAACGATGGAGTCGAAAGTTACGACTTCAAAGGAGAGGAAAAGGTCGCCCAGGTTGGTGAATGTGTGATTCTGAAATGTCCATCCAACAAATTCATAACCTTCTGCGGGAACTGCTTCGAGTTGAGCAATGTTTCCGGGCACAATTTCTACTGTAGCAGGATAATCTTCAAGCTCCTGTCCATTGAAAGTGACCGTTCCCATGCCGGGTTCTTCAACTGAAATAACGAGATCTACGGGCAACAAGTAAAAGTGTGCCGTGATTTCATCGCTTTGCTCAATTATAATAGAGACAACATCTGTGGTATCTGATGGGTCGAACAAGATGGGGCCATGCGTTGAAGACTCCCAATGGCTGAATGCCCAACCCGGCTCAGGTATCGCAACAAGGCCATGCGATGGGCCCGCGGTCAATGAATCGGTGTATGGGTAGTTGAGAATCATCTCACCATTCAGCTCAATAAATCCGGAGCCCTCAGGTTCAACCCAGAATGTGACAGGGTACTGCTCAACAGGAATGAAGTGAGCCACAATTGTTACGCTTCCGTCTGGATTTACAGTGATAGACATTTCCGTCTCGTCGTCATACTCGAGATTTCCAACAAGCGTTTCCCAGAACTGAAAGGCATCATCACCCGTCGGTGTGGCAGTCAGATCAAAAGGGACTTCCGCAAAATAGGTTCCCGTCCAGGGCGTATCACCAGGGGTGATAGTAATTCCGTTCAGTTGTACTTCCCCGTCACCTTCAATAATGATGGTAACGTCAATCGCGGTAAGGTCATAGCAGTCTTCCATTCCTTCGATGATGACCTCTGCACATCTCGTCTCTATGAAGTTATACAAAGCATTCACGTTGTTCTGCCAGCCGGCCATGGAGCCACCCCATCGTTGAATTTGTCGTGGCATTTCCGGTTCTATGATACCTATCATGCTGTCGAGGTGCGCGATAGAAAATTCACAACTGAACACCGAGTTAATAAGGTCTGCATACCGATTAATGTAGGTGTTAAAGAACTCCTCGTTGTTCAATAGCGCGCTGAAAATCTGCGTATGCCCTTGCCCTCCGGGGTTGTTTAGCTGATGACCAAAACAGGGATCTGCCGTGGGGCCCGTATTTGGAATTCCGGTGTAGTTGATGTAATGGCCAAAAGCTGCATCCATGTCCCAAAGCGTGTAGCGCCATTCGGTGGCACCACCAAACTGGTTATATCCCCTCCACCATGCAGTATTCCAGTTTAGCCAGTCAGAAGCCACAATCCAGGTGTTCACCGCAAAGTAATCAATGAGGCTGATGACATTCAGCTGGGTTTTTACGTAGTCATAGTTGACCTGATCACTCATGTCGTTTCCGGTGATGAAATTCCGGAGGGTGTTCCAGTTTTGTTGGGTACCATACTTGGCCCAGGTGCCGCCCCAGGTCTTGATAAAGTCCATCTGGAATCGGTTCTGGTTGTAGTAGTATTCGGTAAAACGCCAGTCGTCTACTTTTTCGCGGTAATCATATACCCCCCAATACTGGCCGTTGGCGTAGAGCACACAAAACTCAACCGAGCGCTCATCCAAATCAAGGTTTCCAACCTGTGAAAGCGACATCACATAAGCATCCCGGATGTGTGCTCCCCCATTTTGAAAAGGATAGTTGTCATTAGCTGCCGCTTTGAACATATAACGCTTAAACTGCGCCTTGTCCTTTGTGCGGAAAAGCTGCAACTCTGTATAGCCGCTGTAGCCCATTTTGTCGCGGTCAATCCAGTCAATACCCCTTTGTTGGTATGCCCAACTATCGTTTCCGTGCTTGTTGGTATCACCGAGGGATTTCGAAATCCGCTCCCCGTTTTCGTTAAAGACCTCCATGGTGGTGAGGGGCACAATTTGCTGACCATTGAGCAGGGTAAGCACCTGTGTTCCGGCAACTGAAAAAGCGGGCAATGTGTGTTGATCCATTCCCAAAAAGAAGGTACTCCATTCATAAAAACTACGCAACATGTTTGGGTTGTTGGAAAAGGTAGCCGCCATGAGTACGGTAGTCTCAGAGATGTTGATAGGGCCGGTGTAAACAGGAGAGGTTTGTATGGGGAAGGATCCATCCAGCGTATACCGTATCACATAATCAGGCCCTGGATCAGGAATGGTAATTTCAACATTGATGGCTCCGCCATGATAACCTGCCGGCTGACTGAAAACCGGTGTAGGGGCATATCCATCGTATGGGGTGGCCGTATTGTTTGACGCTCCAATAGTAGGTTGAGTAAAGACCACCCAGTTGTCTGCACCGTCGGGATAACGTCCTCGCGTGTGCCCTACCTGAGAGGTTTCTTCAATCATGTTCACATCAAGAATAGTGCTTCCGTCGGGTGCCACAAAAGCGATAACCTCATTTTCCTGCGTTTGGCCAATCCTGAAATTGGCGTGAAGGTGATTGTTGTCAAAAGGCACACCAATACGACCTGATAGCCACACGCGCAAAAAACCATTGGCCGGTATGGTTGAACCAGCAGGAAAGGTCCATTTTGAAAGATTCGACAGGCGATCCGTAAGGTGGTGGCCTGCAAGGTTTATCGCCGCTCCGGTGGGATTGTACAACTCTACCCAGTCTTCGTGCTGGCCAAAGTTATCCTGAATTTGATTTGGGTTGAGGTTGTTTCCGAGGTTGGTCGCCATAAACTCATTGATGACAACCTGAGATTGAGCACCTGTGGTAAACAGAATTGAGCAAAGTAAGCTCGTTATCACACTCCAGACAGTGATGCGGTTCATTGGTCTTCGTTTTTGGTTTCAAAACTTGGCTCACACGTCTGTATGCAGGCTCAGACCGGAGTTGCTATGTAAACGCTATGTTAGGTGGTTGCTAAATTCACGTTTCTCTGACGTAATGTTTTCGGGATGGTTGTACAATGAAACTACCGAACCACAATTCTTTTTGTTTGATTCTGTATCCGTACCAAATAAACTCCTGGTGTGTAATTGGATACATCAATGAAATGCGGGCCGGCTCCAACGTAATTATAGTTTGCAACATGGCTACCAAGGGCGCTGAACACTTGAATGGTGCCCTCTCTCCAGTCGGTCATCTGGATGTTGATGTAGTCAGTTGCAGGAACGGGGTAGATGGAGAACATGAACTCCTCAGGCGCATCAAATTCCTGCACATTGACTGTACCGGGATCATTCGTAAATCCCATGGTAGGCTCCAGGCATGTGATGGGGCCCAGTCCGTTTTCAAAACGACCTTCCGAGATATTTTGCTGTTGTTGGCCAAACTTCACATAGTCCAGGGTCACAGTATCCTTGTTGTACAGGTGAACATATTCGCCTGAGCCAGATAAAGAGAACGTTGTGTGGTAGGGCCATATTTCATCAATTCCATCAATTCCTGAAGCAAAAACAACCACATATCCTCCCGGGGCAACAATAGTGGGCTCCGGAAAGGTATACTTGCCTGGGTTATTGGATTTGTCGGACAACAGGTAGCCCCCCATGTTCAGAACAATACCGGTATTGTTGTACACCTCAATCCAATCGAAGTTGTTACCAAACTCATCTGTACCGGCATCGGTATTGCGCGCAAGAAACTCATTCACCACCAGACCACGACCTGTTAAGGACGCGCCGGAGTAATCTGTTGGGTTGTTGGGCGCACCTGGAGAAGGTGTAGCATACAAAAACGGTCCTGAGCCATTCGGCGTCCGGCTGAGAGATTGAATATTATCAACCGGGCCAAAGGTGTAGTGATCAATCACTATGGTGTCGGGATTTGACAGGACCACCTTTTCACCCAATGACCCTTGAAGTGCAAACTCAGTATGGAACTCTCCCAACCAGGGCTTACCATCACACCATACCACCACATAATCGCCGGGGTCGAGTGTCATGTCCGGAAAAGTGTATCGCGTACGATTTCCGTGCTTGTCAGAAAGAAAGTACCCGCCAATGTCGATTGGCTCATCCCCGGCATTCATAATTTCCACCCAATCTTCATACTCATCGAATTCATTTGGGATAACGACATTACGAGCCATAAATTCGTTGATAACCAATTTTCCATATTCAGGAATACATTGAGAATAAGCACTTGTGATGGTTACAACGATAAGCGCTGAGAGTAATAGTTTTTTCATGTGGCTTGCGGGCTTTATTGCTTTTAAGAAATTTTAACCCGCGAATATAGGCAATCGGCACCTTGTTAACAAACACCTGTTTTCTATTATTATCAGATGGCTATTTATTACCTATCCTTGTTTGTGACGAGGAGGTACCAATCGTTTTCAATGGGCAAATAACCCTTGTCGTAACAGAAAAAATAGGTTGCACCGGCCTTGGTGGTATATGTGTGCGTGTGGTAGGTAAAATTGAAACCCAACCGAACCAAGGTGTTTTTGTGGGTTCTCCCTTTTTCATCGGGATTGAGCTCTGCCAGAATGCTCCGGTTCTTACTCAGAATGCGATTCACATTGCGCACCATCTGAATCTGCCCCCTGTTCACCCGGTTGTAATAGGCGTTGCGACACAGATCATCGCAGAACTTTTTGTCCGCCCTGCCGTGAAGTTTATCTCCACATTCTTTGCACAGCCTTTCTTCTAACTCAGTCTCACTCATAACTACAGTATTGAAATAGTTGGCAATATAACAATGTTTACTGAAATATCCAGCTATCGTAGTAAGAACAACCTGCTGAGAAAATGTGCGTGTAAAACCTGTTTCAATTTTTCTGTGGAATGCTATATTTGCCCAAAATCTTGTTCGCTATGGAATCGAATGATCACAATCAAGCAGAAATCGCAGGACCAGTAATCTTTGCATTACTCTTGTTTTCTATGGCTATTCTGGCTATCTGGATAATGAGCTAAGGCGGCCTCTAAACATCTCGCTCCTGCATAACTTTTGGTGATAACTTCATCAAATCATGTGATGGTTTGAAACGACTTCTGCGAAGCGCTGGCTGTATCTTTGCTGCCACAAATCTGAACCTATGGCTATTCAAAAAACAGACGATACGGAATTTCAGGAATTGCTGGAATCCAACAACAAAGTTATCGTGAAGTACTACGCCGATTGGTGTGGCTCGTGCAAGTTATTCTCTCCAAAGTACCGCCGACTCAGTGACGATGATCGTTTCGAGGGTATTGCCTTTCTCGATGTGAACGCGGAGGAGAATGAGAAAGCCCGAAAAGCGGCCGGAGTTGATAACCTCCCCTTTTTCGCAGTCTTCAAGGATGGTAAATTACTTGAGGGAACATCAACCTCCAAGGAAGATCAGGTAGTGGCTCTTCTAGAAAAACTGAAGGCATGAAAATTCCGGTAATCAAAAAACTGGCAGAGGACCACGACATTCCTACGTTGGAAAAAGCCGAAGAAGCCATCCTGAATGAAGAGCAGCCAGCCATTGAAGTATTGGGTGATGACGAGGGTGAACAGCTTACCCATGTGCTCGCGGCTATCGAAATCCGGCGATCCATGGAGGGTGGAAAAACAGCAAATGAAGCTGTGCGAGCCTATTCTCAAAGGGTGCGGAAATCCATCAGCTAATCCATACACCAATTGATCGGCGGAAGTCCTTTTTCCATAAGGTATGTATTGGCTCTACTGAAATGACGGCAGCCAAGAAACCCTCGGTGTGCGGACAGCGGCGACGGATGAGGAGCTTCCAATACCAGGTGCCTTTGCCGGTCAATCATGCGGCCCTTGCGCTGGGCATAACTGCCCCATAGCATAAACACGATTCCTTCACGCTCTTCAGCCAGGATTCTAATTACGGCATCGGTAAACTCTTCCCAACCTTTACCCTGATGGGAGCCCGCCTGATGCGCGCGCACTGTGAGTGTGGCATTGAGAAGTAACACCCCCTGCTCTGCCCATCGCGCTAAATTTCCCGAAGCGGGTCTGGAACAACCCAAATCACTTTCCAGTTCCTTATATATGTTGACAAGCGAGGGTGGGACAGCTATTCCTTCGGGCACAGAAAAACAAAGGCCATGTGCTTGCCCCGGTCCATGATAAGGGTCCTGACCGAGCACCACCACCCGCACATCTTCAAAATCACAGACATCCAGCGCCCGGAAAACCTGCTTTCCAGGTGGATATATCATGTGCTGCCGATATTCGGTTCTTACAAAATCAACGAGATTGGTGAAGTACGGCTTTTCGAACTCGCCCTCGAGTTTTGACGACCAGGTAGGATTTAATCTTACATCCATTGTATTATGTATCCGGGCCGAAAGATAGAAAGTTCACTTAGGTCTTCGTCTTACCCGGTGTGTAGCTTTTAAACGAGCCGTCCCGATAAAAGACCACGATGCGCTCCACGTCAGAGTCTTCATTTGTACCCGTGGACTGTTCCCTCTCAGGGGCATCTTCTGTTGCTTGCGGCTCATTCTCTCCGGGAGGATTTGAAACAGTACTTGCAGGCGATGCCACTCCCGTAATCAACCAATGCGCATTCACCTTCGGGAAGCGAACCAGAAGCTTCTCAAGGAAGTCAAAACCCGGCTTATTTCTACCCGAAAGAATGTGTGACACGTTAGATCGTTTCACACCTATTTCATCGGCAAAAGAAGACGGTGTAAGACCGTTTACCTTGATGACAACGCGTATGCGATCAATCAATTCCATAATTTACATTTCTACACTTCACCTAAGACAAAACAAGCTATTCTCGTAGCCAAATCCATCGTTTTTAATGCAAGTTTTTCTTGAAGCAGAATGTTTTAATGTTCTGATTTTATAACACTATACACTATTCCGACCGATTCTAGTGACAAATGTAACTTTTTGGGTGAGTTCGGTCAACATTTTGGAATATAAATCCTGTTTACAATTGTAACTCATCCTCAGTTCTGAGGTTTTATCGCATTTTAATGCAGGCACAGTCCAAAGCATTAAATGCCCGATTTTATTTATTAGATCATACAAATTTTGGTGAACACTTTCAGACAGCTCTTCCTCTTCCAAAATAAGATGAAAAGAAGGCTTGCTCCTCCCCTATTGTTACGAGATGTTGTGGCGTGAACGATGATGGAATGACGGGTTAAGAAAGACACCCAGCGAACCGTTTTCCAGTTCGGGAAGCACTTCCCCTACTATACTCCGAAATGAGCAATTCTCGTTTCGGAGCCCGAAATCTCAGGATGACAAAAAGTGAGAAAACGGCTATCGAATAGACCGGGTATAACCCATACCGAGCACGTAGATGAAATCTGGGCGACGCTGACGGATTTGGCTTTGGTAGAGATAGTACACCTCAATGCGCTCTTTGGGACTCAATTTATGCTGCAGTCCCAATATGTATCGCTGACGATAGACCTGACTTTCCCACGAGGGTCTGGCTCCCAGTCGGAAATAGGCCTCACCCGAGCCGGTTACACGCCAATTTTTGGCAAAGTACCAGCGCAACGAGAGCTTTTGACGGTAAAAGAATGCTCCACGCGTATTCTCACCCGGACCAAATATATCCTCTACCCCTGTTTGAACCTGATTTCTACTGCGAATACGGAAGTTACCAAAGCGGTGGTGAACTTTGGCATTGGCGTATAGCTGGTGACGGTAAAGCACGCCATCGCGCCAGTGATTTTTGATGTTGAAGACGTAGGCCCCTGTTACGCGCAACCACGGCGCAATGTTCTGGTTCAAACCAATATCGAAGAAGCTATAGTCGAAGCGCGACACATTTTCGTTGATGCGATACTGGTTTTTGTAATGCAGCCAGGTATTCTTCTTCAGGCGATAGTCGAACTCATAATAAGCCCATATCGCGAAGTCCTCACGCCCAATTGTTCGCTCTTCCTGTGTAAATGCTTGTGTGGCAAACAACAGCGATGCTGCAACACACCAAATCTTGCGGTTCATCATTTCCTTGAAGTACGCAAAGTAACGTTTTCGGCATCACTTAACCAATAGCCCTGTTTCACAGATTCACTCGACCTGTTCATTGGAGACGTCCCAAAGGAGTGCGCCTTTAGCTCTCACGTCATAAACCCAATTTCCCGGCTCGTCGCAGCAAAGTGCTCTATAACGGTATCCTGAACCCAGTACAACGTCACCGGTAAAGCCTTCATCAGGAAACAGTTTAGACTTACCGTCCATCACCAGAACGTCCACTTCAGGAAGAGTGATATCGTTATTCGGAGCACTCTCAGCATTTCGAAAAGCCAGCCGCTGCCCATGAAAGGATACAAAGCCCCCTTGTTTGAAAAAAGCCCTGCTCACCTTGGGCTCTTCATCCTTCACTGCCAGGAATTGCGGTTTTGAATGCCCCATTCGTACCCAAAAATTTCCGAGATGAAAATCAAGCCTTTCCGGATTGAGCATCAAAGACTCGTCGGCCACTACTATGTTTTGTCCACCGTCCACGAAATTGACACAGCTTGAGCCCGGAACGTGTGCAACCAACACCAGCTTTTGATGCTTCTGTTGAACAATATGAACTGTTCGGACAGCCAGCATAAGGAGCAAAACAGCACTCAAAGTGAGTAAGGTTCGCACTTTAGGTCGATACACCATCGCAGTGAAAAATGCCAGAAAAACATATACCAGAAACAGCATCAATCCGCTGAAAAAAAGCCCTTCGGTAAGTGAACCCGGAAGGTTTTCGATGGAGACAATGAGCCAGTTTAACAAGCTCACAATGGCGTTGAGCAGGGTACCCAGCAAGTCAAATAAGGGCTGAAACAAGGCTGCAACCATGGTGGCAAAGCCCGTAATCAGAACTACTGTTGCCGCGGGAATGACAATGAAATTGGAAAGCAGAAAGTAATTGGGGAATTGATGAAAGTAGAAGATTGCCAAAGGAAATGTTGCCAATTGTGCGGCGATGGACACAGCAGTGAGTTGCCACATTTTGTCGAGGAGCCAATTGTTTGTATGCCAGAGTGCGTAAATTTTGGGTTGCAGCAGCACAATACCCAATACCGCTGCAAAGGAGAGCTGAAAACCAACCTCCTCAGTGATAAGTGGATTGAAACAAATCAACACAAGGGCCGCACCGGCAATGCTGTTGAAGATATTGGTAGATCGGGAAATGCCCTGTGCAATAGCGATGGCTGTGAACATGGTAGAAGCCCGCATCACGGAGGGCGACATTCCCGTTATCAGCGCATAGCTCCAAAGTGCTGTAATGATCAACAAAAGGCGCAACCACCCCATAGCACCACGGGTACCGAGCCATCTTAACAGCCAAACCAGCACCAGGTATATGATTCCGACGTGAAGCCCCGATACAGCCAACACGTGCATCGCACCGCTTGAGGAATAGGCACTGCGAATTTCACGAGAAAGGTGATCTTTTTGGCCCAGAACCAGCGCAGCACTCACCGCAAAAGCATCATCGTTTTGGACGGCATCTCTCAGCAGTCCAACGAGCATCTTACGCGAATCCTCCACCCTGGCACCAAGCCTGCTGCCATGGCCACCGGAAAGCAAGCGAACCTCTGAAGGGTCACGCAGAAACAGCGTGTGGGTGATACCGCGACGATAAAGATAGCGGCGATAATCGAATTCATAGGGATTCATGGGCGGTTTTACCTCTTGCGGCGTGCGAGCCACTAGCACCCTGTCGCCTCTTTTCCAGCCAAATACCTGCTCCTTTCGGTAGTACACTAAAATTTGTCCGGTAGCTTGTTGGTATCCCTCTGCATTGTACACACCCCTGACCCTGGCAGCTACTTTGTAGGAGCGGGCACTCTCTTCCGGGTGATTCAGCAACTCAATATCCACAAAGTCTGCGTGGTTTTTATTTGCCAAATGGTTCGGATTAGAAGCGAGATCTGATACGCGTTCTACCGCCCCTCCGAGCGACACAAAAGCCAACAAAAACACTGTGGCAAAAAGCTTTTCAGCATGCTCACGTAACACCGGCCAAAAACAGATGGCAGCCATCAGCATCATGCCGAGAGCCGCTCCTGAAACAAACCATGAAAGCGGAATCTGGCCGAGCTTTCCGAGATGTACGCCCAGCAAAAACGGCAACAACACGCGAAAAACAGGGACTGTCCTCCAGAAGTTGATTTTCATAACAACCGTTTGTGTCCATAAATATAGCACAAACCGATTGAAATAACCACCAATGCATCAGCACATCATAAGCCTCGGTCCGCAAGCTCCTTTTGTAAGGTGTTTTCGAGTTTTTCGGCTTCGTCCAGACGGTAGCTATAGGCTGTGGTTTTATGCACCTTCTTATCCTTGTAGAAGGCTCCTGCTTCGAGTTGGTTTGAATTTGATTGTGCCAGATAAATAAGGGTTTCAGCGCCTTTTTCCGGAGTCCGCCCAAAAGTCTTGAAGAACCAGCGAGCAAACCAGCCTGCGTCTCTCCCAAGTCGTGTATCCACCAATCCCGGGTGCTGGCAGCATACCAACACCCCCTCACCTTCCAAAACCTTTGCCCAATGTCTGGTAAGCAACATCATGGCCAGCTTGGATTGTCGGTACGACTTAAAACCACTGAAAGAGGCCCTGAACCCGGGGTCATCAAAATAGATTTTGCCCTGATGAAGCCCTGAGGCAGTGAGCAGGATTTTCGGGTCAGAGCCTTTTTTGAGCTGTGAAATCAGCAAATTGGTAATCAGCACGTGAGAAAGCACATTTACCTGCCACGTTTCTTCTAAACCGTCTTTGGTTTCACGAAAGCTGAAATTCCAGATACCAGCGTTGTAAATGAGTACATCAAGGTAGTCCGTTTCTTTCATCACAGCCTCGCATGCTGCTTTTACCGACTGTAAATCAGCCAAATCTCCTTTAACTGGTATCAATTGGCCCGGAGAATCAGGGTATCGCTGTTTAAATTCTTTCGAAAGGGCGTCCGACAACTCCTTATTTCTGCTCAGATACCAGAGTTGCGCTCCCTCACCTGCCAAGGTTATTGCGGCCTCTTTCCCCAATCCCGAGGTGGCACCTGTCATAAAGATGCGCATAGCATTCTTGTTGCTGTTCATGCAGCAAAAGGTAACGAAAGGGATGAAACGAATGGAATTCCCTCGTCTTAAAAAAGGTCAATGGCCGCGCCTCTTGAACGGGACATCATGCAAGCTACCTCACCACCAACTTCTTCACCACCGCTCCGTCTTCTGATTGCACCTGAACAAAATAAAGCCCTGTTGCAAGGCCGTGTACATTCAATTCATGGCGTGTGGTGTTGACGTTTCCTAGATTAAGAACCTGTTTGCCGGTGGCGTCGAGCAATTGCACGTACCACATACCCACAGGAAGCTCAAGAATGGCCACGTCAGTAGTGGGGTTGGGGAAAATCGTAACGGTGTTTTCAAGAAGTTCCTGCACCGAAACAGATACCACTACCATATTGCTCGTCATACTACAGTAAGTGTCGTCAAAATACACGATCACAGAATACTCGCCCGATTCTGTGGGGGTAATGGCCGGACCTTCCTGGCTGTAAGGCAGTCCATCAAGGAACCACATATAACTGCTGCCTTCCGGAGAAACCACCAATTGTCCGCCGTCAAATTCGAGGGTTACCTCGTCGGGCATATCCGCAATCTGTACCGGAACATCAACTTCCACCACTCCACACTCATTCTCTGCAATCAGCGTGTACATGCCCGATTCATCGAGGTTCACCGTATGGCCCTCAGCAACCCAAACATCGTTCAGGTACCAGTTTACCTCCCCTTCAGCCGATATCTCCAGCGGAGTATCCAACCCGCAAACCACAAAACCATCCATGGTAAAGTCAATGGACGGCGATGGCAGCAAGGGTATTTCAAGGGTTGCAGTGAGTGTACAAACCGCATTTGTAGTGATTAATTCAGCTGTTACAACTTCACCAAAGGAGGTAAATTCCAATTCCTCACCGGTGTAGGCTTGACCGTTGATGGCCCATGAGTAATTATCAAAATCCGTTCTATTGGACGTAAGCGTGAAAGGCAAACCTGTACAGGCTGTTTCATTGACCAAAATGCTCAGGCTTCCTTCGGAACAGTCCATAAACGTAGTTATGGCGTATTCAGTAATTACGGGCTCCTTGAAGTCGAAGTAGATGTAGGCCTTGTTCATAATCACATCGTCCAGCTGAACACCGGGCACTGTTTTGATGCGGAAGTGAATATGGCCATGACTTCCGGGTTCGTCGGTGGTGCTGTCGGGCAGCATGATATTGTCGAAGAACCACTCGATGTGCTGGCCTTCGTGAAAGATGATTTCATAGTCGTGACTGGCGTGAATCATCTCTAGCGAATTCAAATCCAGTAAATCGGGCAATTCATCTTCTACTCTTACAAAGGTGGCAAAGAAGTTACCGGTGTTCTGAAAGCGAATCAGGTATTCGAGCTCCACTCCTTCTCCGTCGGGAATTTCGGTGTGGTTCACCAGGGGTTGATCTACAGTTTTATCGTTGGGATCAAAGGCGGCTACTACTACATGGGTAAAGGAGTGGACGTTGTTTTCAGGATAAGAATCTGCGGACGGGTCTGGTAAGGTATTTACGCTTAGCACAGGATTCATGATAGTTCCAGGTAGGGTGCCAATAGCGACATTGAAAGTAACGCTAAGGCAGTTTTGCTGGAATACACCCAAGTCGTCCATCAACCATGTAATTTGTGTACCCGAAACTGTTCCTCCGGCTGCATCCACCACGGACACGTTTGGTAAATTCGAAAAGTCGAGCACCGCCTCAAAATCTCCGGATGGCAGTGAACCCATGTTTTCGATGCAAAGGTTATAGGTGTGACTAAAGCCCGGGCGGGGCGGTAAACCAATTGGTGTGATGCTCGCACCGAGATTGATAAAATCAGAGCTTGGGCAAAGTGCAAAGTCAATGTCGGAGAAGTTTTGCACGACATCTGAAAAGAGGTTGTGCTCGTTTACCGTAAAGCCCGGTAAAGACTCAACAGTAAGTGATACGTTTTCATTCAAGGGAAACAATAAAGAGTAAGCTCCCGATTGATTGCTTGAAGCGATTAGCTGTGCGTTTCGGAAAACATTGACTCCACTTGCGGCCACATCATTTCCATCGAAAACACCATTGCAATCCAAATCCACAAACACATTTCCCGATGCGGAGGCGGAATTAAAAGACTCCAGACAACCTATGCACGAAGGCATTGTGGCTGTGTAGAAAGCGCAGGCCGCGTCCCATTGAGTATTGCAACACCACGCATCCATGGCACAAACCTCATTTTCACAGGCGAGATCGTAAGGGAATCCTGCGGTGGACTGAGGCTGATCACAATAGGGACCACCACTTAAATCGCTAACAGTAGCAGTAAAAATTTGTGAATTATTGTTTTCAGGAACCTGATCGGCTGGAAACGAATTATCAAGTTCTACCGAAGCTTGAAAATTAACGGTTTCTCCGACGTTCGCATCGCTATTGAGAACAAACTCTACCGTAAAACATTTCGTTTCGAGGGCACTCCACTCTATATCTTCCCATAGCACCCCCGTGTCACTCAAAACACCGCCTCCACTGAGATCCACGAGGCTATAAAACTCACTGGTATCCGCTTCAAAAAACACACTTCCCAGGGCATCCCATGCACCATTGTTATAGACACATATTTCAAAAGAAATTTCATGATTGGGTAACACCGGAAAACTTTGCGGGAGAGAAAATTCTCCGCTCACCAGAGCAGCTAAACTTATTGAAAGGTCGTGATAATCCGGAACGGGACAATAGGCAAAGTCCACATCATTAAACACTTCTCCAAGCGGGGGCGTGATGATTTCAACCATGTCCGGACTATCATAGCCTGCCATAGATTGGCTACTTATAATATGAACCAAACTGGGCTCAATTACACCCTCATAAGTACCATCAGCAAGGGTTGTGGCAAAGCTTCCACCCGTGCCTTGGTTGGTGCTGATTAGTATGCCCGGAAAGGGTATGTCTTCAGAATCCCATACACCGTTGCAATTGTAATCAATAAATGCACTGCCTTCCACTGTACTAAGCAAGGCACTCCACAAACAGTTGACACACTCAGGTGTATTTGCGGCCATGCTTGCACAGACGCCATCCCAGAAATTCGTACAACAAAATGGATCTTGTGCACATATCGCTATCTCACAGTCCAGGTCTGCGGGGAAACCGGGAAAGCTTTGAGACTGATCGCAAAAGTACTCACCAATACCCGAAATTATGCTTTGAAAATTTTGAGATACCTGATTGTTTGAGCTGTTGTAATCCAAACCTCCGGTGGTTGTGAGCACTACCTCTGCCGAGGTGCTGATGGTGGTGGTGCTGACTAATAGTGTATCCACCTGAAGCGATAACTCAAAGCAAACTTCACTTTGGGGAGCCAATGTGCTGAACTCAAAAGTTAAAACGTGTGAATCACCGCTGCTCGTTACAATTCCGCCACCATCGTCAACAATTAATACAGGGTCGGCGGTAACCTGAAATACGAGTTCTCCACCCGACGGCAATGAGCCTTGATTAACAGCACACAAGGTAAATGTCCTGATTAATCCGGGCGACCACAAATTACCTGTTTGTGGCACGTGCGACCATATAACTTCGAGGTCATGATAGTCAAATTCAGGGCACTGAGATAAAACAAGGTCGTAGTATACAGCACTGGTATCAGCAGCATCTACAAACACACTTATGGTTTGGTTGAAGCCGGGGGCTGGTTCGGTATAAACCTCATGTGCAACGCCTAAGCTGAGTTCAAAATTAAAATTACCGTTGATGCCGCTATTGCCCAAAAGTCCGTCCACCGAACTAAAAACAGGTACTCCACTCATGCCAATATCTTCGGCATCAAACTGTCCGTTGCAGCTTTGGTCTATGATAACTAATCCGCTTACGTTAACAGTTGGATCCTGTTCGCTAACGGACACACCACAAACCAGGTTACTATAGAGGTGCGTCGTTGGCTCCATTACAACACCCTCTAATACAACACCATCACACCAAACAGCATAATAGGGGTTATTATCGCCCAAAGCTGAGGCAATGGTGAAGGTCAGGGGCTCATTGTTCGTTTCAACACTCTGGTTATCCATGTATCCATTTCCATAAGGACCGCCGGCGAGAATAACCGCTCCGGTGCTGTCTTTTAATTCCCAGATTGTTTCATCGCCCCATGAGTTTGACCAGACCGCAACAGTCCATTCATTCTGAGCAATTAGACCAGTTGAAAAGAAAAAAGAAAAGAGAAGCGTGATTAATATTGTGAAAAAACTCTTTTGTGAAGTAGTGTTGGTTTTCATGGCAGCATTGTTTGGCTGAAGCAAACGCGAGCCCAGATTCTAAGCAGATTTCGTTTGGATGGACAAGCCGAAGCCTCAAATTGGTTGCCATAAAAGTAGCAAAATCTCTTACTTAACCCAAAAGCAAAGCCAAAAACTACTAAACGCAAGTTGCGCTTCATGCAAGCGAAGATTTGAACTAGCGTACAATCACCAAACGGAACCAACCCATAGACTGCCCGTCGGCATTGGTACCTGAGAGTATGTATTGTCCAACGGGAAGCCCGGACACATCTATGCTCTGCTGGCCTGCATCAGTCGTTTTCTCCGTAACCATAGCTCCCTGCGTATTGAAAACCCGAATCACTCCCCTGCTCTGCTCGGGCCAGTTGATATAAACCTGGCTGCTGGCCGGATTGGGAAAAACACTCCATGCGCGTTCAGACAAGGCTTCGTTTTCGGATACTGAGGTGATGATTCCCAACTCAGCCAAAGGACGCCGCCACATCGTGCCATCTTTTACATTGACATACACATTGTGCTCATCTCTCACAATGCGCTCCATTTCGTACAGGCTGCCCGGAAGTCCTTCGCTCACCATGGTAAAATTGTCTCCAAAGTCATCAGAGCGATAAATTTTTCCGTCGCTTGTACCAATCAGCAGTATTCCTTCAGAATAGAGTGCAGTGCGCAGAATAATGCCGTTTGGAAGCGCCATTGTTTGCCATGTATCGCCATTGTCATCACTGTAAATTATATGGCTTGGGGTAAACGCCCGAATGGTGGTACCGTTGGCGAAAACATGTAGAATGTTCCCTACGAAACCAAAAGCCTCCTCGTTGTAGGTATCGCCCCAATCATCTGAGATCAATAGCCTACCCTGCAATTGACCTCCGATATACAACTTGTTGTTATGAACAAGCGCCTCGCAAAAGCCATTTTGGTTTTCAAATGGCAAAGCGCTCCAGCTTTCACCGGCATTGACTGACCGAAACGTTGCTCCTGTATTCGTGAGGTATAAGTACGTATTTCCTTCAGCTATGAATTGACCGGGTTGGGTAAACGAAAAGAGTAATCCATCAGCGTAGAGATTTCCAGCGATATTGGTCCACTCTGTGGCACCATGCGGCTTGTAAAAAATGGATTGGTCACTACCAGCCACCAGTACAGCACCGGACTGCGAGTGAAAGGGCATTCGAATTGCATCGTAATTCACATCATTGCCAAATGGCTCAATGAGCTCAACCGTTTGAAACTGATTTGACGCAAGTTGCAATTTCCTCATTAATGGAACTGCATACCAATCATTTCCTGAGCGATTCAAGTATCTCAACGTCGGGGCATGGATACCTTGCCCCAATGTTTCCTGAGGCTCCATTTCAGGCCCCAGTTTAGCGACACTGTAATAAACACCCGCTCCATATAGCTCTCCGTTGAAGGGCATAAAGTCCCATGGGCCGGCTTGCATTGGAACAGGGTATTCAACCCAGCTATCACCCTCGTTTTCTGACACGTATACAAATGCATCCTGACCCTGAGTGACCGTAGCGTACAGCAAACCTTGACGGTACGCCAAGCCAGCTACATCAAATAATCCACTTTCCAACACGTCCGTTCCCGAAACCTCTTCCCAGGTAATTCCCTGGTCTTCTGAGTAGAGAAAAGTATTCGTTTTGTAAACAAACAATCTGTTATCGGTGGCTAAACCACGCGTAAAACCGAATTCTTCCAGATTAAGGGCTGTTTCTTCATAATTCTCAAAATCTGATGTTCGCCAAAAAGTACCGGAGCTATTCCAAAGGTATGCGTATGCCCCATCTGAGAAAATCGGGGCAAATACAAATTCCGGATACATACTAACTGTCCAGCTTTGACCATCATCTGTGCTGTAAACTGCCGCAGCACCAGCATCCACCGCAAGATAATCTCCTACTTTTACAACACTTCGCACAAAGGGATCGGCTCCGATACCAAAGTCAATCGTCTCCCATGAATCCCCCCAATCCATGGATCGAACAATCGGGGTAAAACTTCCGTAGCCATATAAAACATTGTCAATAATTTTTACCGTTGGACTCATCAGCCCCGGGTCTCCGTTGCTCAATTGCTCCCAACCCTGCGCCGGATCTTCGGTGCGAAATACCCCACTTAACGTACCTGCAAAGATGTAGTTGTCATTTGCTTCGAGTGTGTAAACAAAGCCATCGTTAAAGGAAGTGACCTGCTCCCATTGGGCGTTGGCAAAATGTGCACACTGGAAAAAGAAAAACAGGCAGGCAAGGATTCTCATAGTTCTCATGGTTAAAAGTTTGAAGCAAAGATATTTCAAGCAGTGATGCCAGGCTATAGCGTTTTTACCGTTTTTTACTGGGGTAAATACCGTAGTAATCAGAATGCCGGAAAGATTTGCAAACGGAAGCTCTATTCTGGAAGTCATACACCGCCTTGCAAACCCTGAACCTGAAAAAACCTACCTTTCACCTCTCCAAGCATGCATCATGATTGATAATCTTGCCGAAAAACTGCATAACACCCTTGACTGGTTCTCAGATAAGGGTGCGGATTTACTTGTTGGAGCCATTTTGTTGACGCTCTTCAGTTTTATCGGCTCGCTCATCAGAAAACAACTCCTGAAACAAGCCGCCAAAAAGCCTGAAAAAGGCGTGGTCATTGGTTTCATCGGAAACATTGTGATGGCGGTAATGATTGTGATTGGGGTTTCCTTGTTTCTGCGCGAAATGGGCTGGAGCAGACTCACTGCAGGCTTGCTGGCCGGAGCCGGATTTATTTCCATCATCATCGGTATTGCCTTCAAAGACATTGGCGAAAACTTCCTGGCCGGAATTCTGCTCGCATTCAGCAGGCCTTTTCAAATTGGCGACAGAATTGAGGTTGACAACAACAGCGG
>SKUL01000121.1 GCA_007129985.1 Flavobacteriales bacterium | reverse complement strand
TTCGTGCAACTGGGCAACCATCGCAAACAAGCGTCCTTCCATGTAACCGAGGTCCATTGCCTGTTGATACTGCTCCAACGCTTCCGGAATCATTTCAGCCCGCTCAGCGGCCAGTCCTGAGTTAAAAATAGAAACAGTGTCAATCACGCCGAGCATTTCAGCCAACTCAGCAGCCAGCTTAAAGTTTTGGTAGGCACTTTTGTATTGGTTCTCGGTAAAACGCGTACCGCCGTAAAAACTGGCCTGGGCCTGAACAGTAGCAAGGGCCATCATGTTCTCGGTTTTGTAAGAATCACGGCTATCGAGCTCCATGGCTTTCTTGTAGCTTTTGGCTGCTTCCAGCACAGGCTCCGGGTGAAGATTCTTGTATTCCTCTTCCTCTGCTCCTGCTATCATGCTGAAAATCTGCCCCCGGTATCTCCAGGTCTTTTCATCTTGCATGGTTTTGGGGTGCTCAATGGTAGGTTCAATGTTTTCGAGCGCCTTGTCGAGCTTGGCCTCACGCATGTAGTTAAAGGCTGTGGTTCGTTTCGCTCCCTGCGCCCACGCGCCGAAAGAAACCCCCACAATCAACAATACACTCAGTACGGAATGTTTCATGATATATTGGTGTTTTCAGGTTTACAATTCAGTGTCTTCCCCCGTTTTATCAACATCCTTGCCATTCTCAGGATTTTGAGGTGTAGCGCCGTCTTCCGAAAGTTCATCGGTCAAGATGTCATTTTCCTCGTCCTCATCCACCTCTACTTTGGCAACCGCAGCAATTGAGTCCCCATTTCGGAGGTTAATCAGTCGAACACCCTGTGTGGCTCGTCCCATCACGCGCATGTCTTCCACCTTCATGCGGATAATGATACCGCTCTTGTTGATGATCATCAGGTGATCTTTGTCTGTTACAAGTCGAATGGCAATCAAGGCACCGGTTTTATCGGTAATATTGAGGGTCTTCACCCCTTTTCCACCCCGGTTGGTGATGCGATATACAGGCTCGCCGTCTTCAGGGTCGTTCAAATAGGTACGTTTACCGTATCCTTTTTCCGACACCACAAGTATGGTTGCTTCCGGGTCGTCAACGCAAACCATGCCCACTACTTCATCGCCTTTACCTTCGAGCGTCACACCCTTTACACCTTGAGCATTACGACCTACGGCACGTACTGTCTGCTCGTTAAAGCGAATGGCTTTACCCGATTTCTTGGCGAGAATAATTTCCGACTTTCCGTTGGTAAGCTTGGCCTCCAGCAACTGATCGCCGTCTTTCACAGTAATGGCGTTGATACCATTGCTTCGCGGACGTGAGTAAGATTCCAGCGAGGTTTTCTTCACCACACCGTTTTTGGTGGCCATTACCACAAAGTGACTGTTGATGTAGTCCTCGTCTTTCAGGTCTTTTACGTTGATATAGGCCATCACCTTGTCGTCCGACTCGATGTTGATCATATTCTGAATGGCCCTTCCCTTTGATGCTTTGGTTCCTTCAGGTATCTCAAACACACGCATCCAGAAACACTTACCTTTTTCGGTAAACACCAGCAGGTAGTTGTGATTGGTAGCAATAAAGAGGTGTTCAAGGAAGTCTTCATCGCGGGTGGTGCTGCCTCGTGAGCCTACTCCTCCCCTTGCCTGTGTTTTGTATTCGTTGAGGCTGGTGCGCTTGATGTACCCGAGGTGGCTGATGGTAACAACAACCGTTTCGTCGGGAATCAGGTCTTCGATGCTCATCTCAGACGCAGAGTACTCAATCTGCGAGCGACGTTCGTCGCCGTATTTTTCAGTCACCTCAGCCAGTTCGTCTTTGATGATTTGCATCCGCAGATCTTCGTTTGCGAGGATAGCACGCAAATGGTCAATGAGTTTCATCAACTCTGCATGCTCTTCTTTAATCTTGTCTCGCTCAAGTCCGGTGAGCTTCTGAAGACGCAGATCCAGAATGGCGCGTGCTTGAATTTCGCTCAGCTCAAACTTCTCCATCAAGCCGGTTCTGGCTATTTCAGGGGTTTGGCTGGCGCGAATCAATGCAATCACCTCGTCGAGGTTATCGAGCGCAATCAGCAAACCTTCAAGAATGTGCGCGCGCTCTTCGGCTTTCTTGAGTTCGTACTCGGTTCGTCGAATCACTACCTCGTGGCGATGCTCCACGTAATGGTGAATCATGTCCTTGAGATTCAGTGTTTCGGGACGGCCCTTGACGAGCGCCACATTGTTAACTGAGAAAGAAGTCTGCAGTGCCGTGTACTTGTAGAGCATGTTCAGCACTACATTGGGTATGGCGTCGCGCTTCAGTTCGTACACAATACGCATACCGCGGCGGTCGCTCTCATCTCTGAGATCCGAAATGCCTTCTATCTTTTTGTCGTTCACCAACTCGGCGGTGCGCTTAATCATTTCCGCCTTGTTCACCTGGTAGGGAATCTCGGTAACGATAATGGCTTCTTTACCCGGACGTATTTCCTCAAAAGAGGCTTTGGCGCGCATCACTACGCGTCCACGACCTGTTTCAAAAGCAGCCTTAACACCGTCGTAGCCGTAAATCACCCCACCCGTAGGGAAATCAGGTGCTTTTACGTGTTGCATAAGTCCGGCGATGTCGATGTCACGGTTGTCAATGTATGCGATGATGCCGTTCACCACTTCGGTGAGGTTGTGTGGTGGCATGTTGGTTGCCATACCCACCGCAATTCCGCTGGCTCCGTTCACCAGCAGGTTGGGGATTTTGGCCGGAAGTACGCTGGGTTCTTCGAGCGAGTCGTCGAAGTTGGGCGAGAAATCTACCGTGTCTTTATCGAGGTCAGAAAGCAGTTCTTCTGCGATTTTGCGCAAACGGGCCTCGGTGTAACGCATGGCTGCAGGACTGTCGCCATCCACAGAGCCAAAGTTACCCTGACCATCTACGAGCGGGTAGCGCAAGGACCAGTGCTGGGCCATACGCACCATGGTGTCGTAAACCGAGCTGTCGCCGTGCGGGTGGTACTTACCGAGCACTTCCCCCACAATTCTCGCCGACTTTTTATAAGGCCGGTTGGAAAGTACGCCCAAATCGAGCATACCATATAATACCCGTCGATGAACAGGCTTTAATCCGTCACGCACATCGGGCAGTGCCCGCGATACGATTACCGACATTGAGTAGTCAATGTAGGCCGAGCGCATCTCATCCTCAATATGAATAGGAATGATTTTCTCTCCTGATTCTGCCATTTTTACACGATTTGATTTTTAGTACAATTCTTGATGAAAGAGGCCCGAAGGTACCTAATTAATACCTTCGCCGGGAGGCTCAACAGCCCTTTGTTTTAAACAGAAATCTGTTGATAATTGGAGCCTTCCGAAACCATTGCCCAAAGGTAGTTGTTCTAAATTTGAAATCGGTCTAAAAATGCTGTAAATTAGGCCAAATTGCTGTGAGAAATCTCGCCGCGAAACAGAAACACAAACACATGGAAGCTAAGTTTTCACCAAGAGTAAAAGACGTTATCAGCTACAGTCGCGAAGAGGCCCTGCGATTGGGACACACCTACATCGGTGTGGAGCATCTCGTATTGGGAATCATCCGCGAGGGCGAAGGAACCGCCGTGCGCGTGCTGAAATCGTTGAATGTTGACCTCCAAAAACTGCGCGAGATAATCGAGCAAAGCGTAAAAACCAATGGCGCACGCACCCGAAGCGCGGGCAACATACCGCTGGTGAAACAAGCCGAAAAAGCTTTGAAAATCACCTACCTCGAAGCAAAAGTGTTTAAAAGCCAAATGATTGGCACCCAGCATCTGCTTCTCTCTATCTTGAAAGATGAGGAAAATGTGGCTACCCGTGCCTTGCTAAAATTCAACGTTAACTACGATACCGTGAAAGACGAACTAAGGGGAATCCAAAGCGATGAGCCGCAAAACTACCACGACAGCCAGTTCGAAGCGCCTCGTGCAGACATGCCCGGGAGCGCCTCCGACGACGATGATGATGCCGGAGCTGGCTTCAATGCTCCGCGAAAAGGAGGCGAAAGCAAATCCAAAACTCCTGTTCTCGACAATTTTGGTCGCGACCTGACAAAAATGGCCGAAGACAACCGCCTCGACCCGATTGTGGGTCGTGAAAAAGAAATTGAGCGCGTATCGCAAATCTTGAGTCGCCGAAAGAAAAACAACCCTGTTCTCATAGGAGAGCCGGGTGTGGGTAAGTCCGCCATTGCGGAAGGACTGGCCCTGCGCATAGTGCAGAAAAAAGTGTCGCGCGTACTTTTTGGAAAGCGCATTGTAGCCCTTGATGTGGCTGCTCTGGTGGCCGGTACCAAGTACCGCGGTCAGTTCGAAGAGCGCATGAAAGCCGTGATGAACGAACTGGAGCGCTCGCCTGATGTCATTCTGTTTATTGACGAAATCCACACCATTGTGGGCGCCGGTGGTGCCAGCGGCTCGCTCGACGCTTCCAACATGTTTAAGCCTGCCCTTGCCCGTGGCGAAATTCAGTGCATTGGTGCTACCACCCTGGATGAGTACCGCCAGTACATTGAGAAAGACGGAGCGCTGGAGCGCCGCTTTCAAAAAGTTTTGGTGGAGCCGACGTCGGTAGATGAAACCATCCAGATTCTTCACAACATCAAGGAAAAATACGAAGAGCACCACAGCGTAAATTACAGTCCGGAAGCCATCAGTGCTTGTGTTACCCTTACCAATCGCTACATCAGCGATCGTCACTTACCGGATAAGGCTATTGATGCGCTGGACGAAGTCGGCTCTCGAGTGCACATCACCAACATCAACGTTCCCAAAGAGATCATTGATGCCGAAAAGCGCATCGAGGAAATCAAAGAGGAAAAAACCCGCGTGGTGCGCAGCCAGAAATACGAGGAGGCCGCCAAACTAAGAGATACGGAACGTCAGCTTCTGGATGATCTGGAAGCCGCCAAGAAGAAATGGGAACAGGAAAGCAAAGAACACCGCGTAAACGTTACAGTTGACCACGTAGAGGAAGTGGTGGCTATGATGACCGGAATTCCGGTGCAACGTATCGCTGAAAAAGAAAGTGGTAAACTGCTCCGAATGGGCGACGACCTCAAAGGAAAGGTAATTGGCCAGGATGATGCGGTGAAAAAAGTGGTGAAAGCCATACAACGAAACCGCGCCGGACTCAAAGACCCCAACAAACCCATCGGCTCGTTTATCTTCCTCGGTCCCACCGGTGTTGGTAAAACCCAACTCGCCAAAGAACTCGCTAAGCACATGTTCAATTCCGAGGATTCTTTGATTCGGATTGACATGAGCGAATACATGGAGAAATTTGCTGTTTCGCGCTTGATTGGAGCCCCTCCCGGGTATATAGGATACGAAGAAGGAGGTCAGCTCACCGAAAAAGTGCGCCGTCACCCCTACTCCATTATTCTACTCGACGAGATTGAGAAAGCGCACCCCGATGTGTTCAACCTCTTGCTGCAAGCACTGGATGACGGCCAGCTCACAGACAGCCTCGGTCGGAAAATTGACTTCCGCAATACCATCATGATCATGACCTCCAACATTGGAGCACGTCAGTTGAGCGATTTCGGTACCGGTGTCGGGTTTGGAACCAAGGCGCGTAAGGAGCAGGAACTGGAAGTACAGAAAGGCGTGATTGAAAACGCGCTGAAGAAAACCTTCGCTCCTGAGTTTCTGAATCGTGTGGATGATATCGTGCTGTTTAATTCTTTGAATCGCGAGCATATTCATCAGATTATTGACATCGAGTTGAACAAGCTCTACAAGCGTGTGGATGACCTCGGTTACCAGATTGAGCTGACCGACAACGCCAAAGATTACATCGGCGACAAAGGTTTTGACGAAAAGTTTGGAGCCCGTCCGCTGCGTCGCGCTATTCAGAAATACCTCGAAGACCCCCTGGCTGAAGAAATCATCAACGCCAATGTTGAGGAAGGCGATACCATCAAGGTTGATTACGATGCCAAGGCCGACGAAATCACCGTAAAGGTGCAAAAGGCCAAAAAGAAGAAGAAAAAAGAAAGCGACGAAGAAGCTGAATAACAAAAAGCCCCGGTCAACAGCCGGGGTTTTTTGATTCCAATTGCTTCATTCCTGTTCTTGCAGTTATTGCATTCAGCCCCATATAAATCAGAGAAATTTTAGTTTGGGAATGCAACTATCTGTTGGGAAATTGCGTCAGAAATTCTGTTAACACCAATTTGAATTGTTAAATTCGGCCCTACCTAAACCAAACAGCATGAAACCACAACTACTCTTTCTGACATTTTTCTTTTTACTCGGCTCTCTTTCACAAGCGGTAGCTTGCGTAGATCCCGGCAGCGGAGTTGACACAACAAGCGCAGCGTACCAGCAGGTTATTGCCAATGACCCTTTTTGTTGCACCACACAGTGGGACAATATTTGCCAGAACAACTACGAGGATTTATTAGGTCCCGGCGACAACTTTGAGAACTGCGTTACCCCACCTTCCAGCGTGGACATTACCAGCGATGCGTATGCACAGGTCATCGCCAACGACCCTTTCTGCTGCAATTCTTCCTGGGATGGAATTTGTCAGAATGCCTACGAGGACATTCTTGGTCCGGGCGACAATTTTGAAAACTGTGTCACTCCGCCGTCCAGCGTGGATATCACCAGCGATGCTTACGCTACGGTGATTGCCAACGATCCATTCTGCTGTACTACCTCATGGGACGGCATTTGCCAAAGCGCCTACAACAATCTGTCTGATCCGGGTGATGAAGGCGATGATGAAGATGAGGAGGAAGCGGAATGTGTTACGCCGCCCTCAAGCGTTGATGTGAACAGCGAGGCATACCAAACTGTGATCGCCAATGATCCTTTCTGCTGCAATAATGCATGGGATGGCATTTGCCAGAGTGCCTACAACAACCTCACCGCACCGGATGAAGGTGATGACGAAGAAGAGGAGGAAGAATGTGTAACTCCACCTTCCAGTGTGGATACGAACAGCGAAGCTTACCAAACGGTAATTGCAAATGACCCATTTTGCTGTACAACGTCGTGGGATGGTATTTGTCAAAATGCCTACAACAATCTGGTTGACCCCGGTGAGGAGGAAGAAGAGGAAGAAGACGGAGACTGTATTACACCTCCGGCCAACGTAGATGTAAACAGCGAAGCCTATCAGCAAGTGATTGCCTCTGACTGGTACTGCTGTAACATCGGTTGGGATTCAATTTGTCAGAACGCCTATACCAACTTACTTGGCCCAGGTGACAATTTTGAAAACTGTGTTACGCCTCCAGCCAGTGTGGACATTACCAGCGACGCTTACGCAACAGTTATCGCGAACGATCCTTTCTGCTGCAATGCCGTATGGGATGGCATTTGCCAGAATGCATATAACAATCAGTCTGGAGAGTGTTCTGCGGTTCCACCCCCAAGTGTGGATGTAAACAGCGAGGAATACGAAACTGTGATTGCCAATGACCCATTCTGCTGTAACAATACGTGGGATGGTATTTGTCAAAATGCATACAACAACCTTATTGAAGGCGGTATGATAGAAAACCCCGGCATTCCCAAAACTCCTGTGGATGATTTCACCTTCAGCTTCTTCCCCAACCCATCAACAGGAATGATTCAGCTGACCTTTGAAAACATGGTTCAAACCGAGCCTACCATTATCCGTATCACTTCCATGACAGGCCAAAACCTCATGGAAAAGCAGATTAACATCGACACTCCCGGTGCGCTCTACCCGATGGATTTGAGCTCTCTTGCTGCGGGAATGTACGTGATGTCTGTTCAGCACAACAAGCAAATGCAAAGTACTGTACTTCGCTTGCAATAAACGCTTATTCAATAATTCAAAAGCCCCGGCGTGATGTCGGGGCTTTTTTTGTGCTCAGCGTTTCGAGCGGTTAAACGAAAACGGTAGGATAGTTTGATTGACTTCACCGTATCCCCCCGACCAACTACACCTCCCAATACCGTTTGAAGTTTTCTAATTTTTCGGGATCGATGTTGTTGGGCAGGATTTGGTGCAGTTTATTGACTTTGTAGTCTGCAATGTTTTCGA
>SKUL01000111.1 GCA_007129985.1 Flavobacteriales bacterium | reverse complement strand
TTATCGGGCGGAGAGACATGAATCAGCGCAACGTCAACGGGCAGGAAATCACGTCTGAACAGCAGGGGAATCTCACTCAGAAAAACCGGTATGTAATCTCCGTGCGGTGCGTTGACCAGCTTACGTGTATTGGCAGATACGAAAAGCGAGTTCATGAAAAACGATTCCGCAAAACGAGGGTGGTCAAAAAGCTTATCCCCAAAAGTGCTGATGCCCATCAACTCCACATTCTTTAGAATACCTGCACGCTGCATCAGGGCATTTACCAGCGTGATGGGTGTAGCAGCGCTCCCCTGAATAAAGACGCGATGGCCGCTCTGAATAAGTTCTACAGCTTGTTCGGGAGTTTGAAAGGTTTTAGGCATGAAACAGAGGTCAGTTTTTTGAGTGACTCAAAAGTACGGAACACACAGAGATGTCTTCGGCAGAGTTATCACTGAGAAAATCCACGTCCTGAAAGCTGTCTGATTTCTGCGTAGCGTGTCATTTGCTGCGCTTTTACTTCGAGCAGTACGTTTTGGCCTGTAATGAGCGATGTTTCACGGGCGTTCACAAGAAAAAGGCTGCTTTCGCCCATGTTGAACAGCTCCTGTTCTCCCTCCAGCAAGGCCTGAAGATAGCTTACGTTCTGAACAAAAAAGCCAACCTGATCGGCCAGGTTGTTGAGCTCAACCAAACCGGCATTCACCCTTGCTTCGAGTTCAGCGCGGGTTTCAAGAAAGTCGAGGTCAACGCGCTCAATGTCTACACGGGCCATCCCTACCCTACCACGCGCATCTCGCACAAACAGCGGAAACCTAAGGGCGGCACCCACGGTGTAGTTCTCCCTAAACGTGAGCCTGTCCTGAAAGAAATCCGTTTGAGGGTTTTCCAGAACGTTTTGCGACAAGAAGTTGTACTTGAGCTGAATGGTGGGGCGCAGGTACTCTGCGGCCAATCGGCGGGTAATGTTGATATGATCGCGTTGTGCACGAATCATGCGCAGCCGAGGATGTTCCAATTGAACCTGAAATTCATCCGGAGTCCATTCAGGCATCATATTTTGACTCCAATCAGGACGGACTTCGGGCGACAGAAAAGCCATATTACCGTCTTCAGTCCAGAGATAGATATTGGCAATTTGCACAGCACGCGCCCATTGTGTTTGTGCTTCCCGGAGTGCAAAATAGCGATTCAGCACCTGTGTGTATGCCTCAACGGTGTCAATGGCCGGAAATTCGCCCCACTTAAAACTTTGACGAACAAACTCATAACGATCATTGGCCAATTTAACCGCTTCCTCTGCTACTTTCAGTTTCTGATCGGTAAGCCACCAATTAAAATACGCGCGGGTAGCTTCAGCGTAAAGCTGGTTGAGCAAGTCGTCTCGCTGGGCATCACTCTGTTCCTGTGCTATTTGTGCCTGACGAAAAGCTGCACGACGGTTATCCATCAGCAATCCTGCACCCAGATCAACAGAGAGGCCCGCGTGAAGCAGTCCTCCGGCTGGCATGTTAGCTTCGGGATTCAAAAACTGACCATCTGTAGATTCAAATCCCCCGTGAAATTTCACTCCCATCCACGTAGGAATCTCCACTCCCGCCTGACGATATTGATAATAAAACTTATCGTCGAATTGTTTCGCGCCGAAGTCACCATAGATGAGTGGGTCAAAACCTCCCCTTGCTGAACGTAACTGCATATCGGCACGCTCTACCACCAGTCCGGCGCTGATGGCTACAGGGTGATTCATCATCACAATCTGCAGGTAATCATTGTAGGGCAAAACACGTGCTGATAAGGTGTCATTTGCCGTTTGACTTGCTTGCCCGAATATGGATTGGGTTAACAGTAAAAGTGATATCAGGCAGAAGTTCTTCACTTTTTCGAGGCTCCTGTATTTAGAGAAATTTCCCTTGCCTCGTCGAGCTGACGATAGTAATCAGGCGGGAAGCCATTAAGTTGCCGCCACACCTCGTACCACAGCGGAACATCTTTGAGAAGCAGAATGCCATCGGCACCTGAGCCAACGCGCAATTCGAAGGGCCACGGGTCTTCATCAGGATCGGGCACCACCAGCACGCGGTATTTTCCGTTGGGTGAAATGAAGTTGTCAATGGCCAGAATTTTCCCTCCAAAAGTTCCGTTGCTCAATCGCGGCCAACCGGAGAAAACGATGGCAGGCCAACCGTCAAAAATTACCCGCACTTTGTTGCCGGGTCGCAGCAGCGGGAAATCAACAGGCGTTACGTACATTTCGGTGGCGAGGTCGTAGCGCTCAGGCATGATACTTACAATGCGGGTTCCGGCGGCGATGTTCTCGCCCAAACCAACCGAAATCGCTTGTGTCACATAGCCGCTTTGCGGAGCTGTGACGAAGTAATTGGTTTGCCGAACCTGAATATTTGACAATTGGTTCTCCATTTTGGCAATGTCACTTTCAGTACTGTAGAACGCCGAGAGGGCTGAATTTCTGTCGGAACGAGCTTTGCTCAATTTTTCATCAAACTCATTTTGAACAGACTCCAACTCAATAATGGCATTCTCAAGCTCATTTAAACTACTTTCATAGCGGTTTTCAAGTCCCACCATCCGTGCTCTGGTTTCCTGCAAGGTTATGCGCCGGGTCTCCAGATCTGTCAGTGATTTAAGACCTTTCTCAAAAAGTTCTTCCATTCGATTGAGCCGCTCCTGCGCGATGGTGAGGTCAATTTTACCCGCCTCCACATCCATGCTATCGGCCTGAACCTGCAGTTTGCTCTGAACATATCGGTTCTGAGCCTGATCTAATTTGTTTTTCAGGTTTCTGGTAAGGGCATCAATTTGGGCTGACAGCGCTTCGGCTTTTTCCTTGTAATTGATGGCTGCACCTTTCTTGGCCTCAATTTGTCGCGAGGTACGATCAATAATTTCGGGATCAAAAAAGGCATCAACCACCTCCTGAATGCGTATGATGGTGTCGCCCGCCATCACGAAATCTCCCTCGCGCACATACCATTTTGAAATTCGACCCGGGATGAGGTTTTGCACGGTTTGGGGGCGTTGATCGGGATACAGTGTGGTGAGTTTTCCTGCCACACGCACATTTTGCGTCCAAGGAACAAATGAAAATGCAATCATGCAAAGCAGGCTGATCGTCATAATCCTGATTCTACGAACAGGGCGACCGATGTTGGATACCTGCTTCAGGCATTCGTAATCCGTCCAATACTCTTCGCGGTCAATGCGGTTATCTGATAGATTCAGCATAAGGCGATTGCATAAATTGTTCGTAATTTCCTTCAAATGCTATGTTTCCCCTGGTCATAAAAACGATTCTGTCTGCTCGCTGCATAAATTCAGAATCTGTGGTAGCCGCAATCATTGTAAATGGCTGCGAGAAAACGTGGTTATACAGCTTCTCACGCTCATCACTTTTTAGGAAGTCGACCTCCAGATCCAGCAAAAGCATGCGCGGCTTTCCGATGATACTACGAGCCAAAATAATTTTCTTGGAGACAGTTCCGGGAAGTTTTATTCCACCGGGATAAAGCTGAGTATCTAAACCATTTGGCAGAAGGGTAACCTGATCACTGAGACCTACATGTGCAATGGCTTCAAGCACGTCATCATCAGTTATGTCTGAATTACCCATTGTAAGGTTTTCTCTCAATGAACCTTGAAAAATGTGTTCCTGCCAAACATTATCGCCAACATCTTTTCGCAACTGATCAAGACGGAGTGTGCCTAACGACAAACCATTGTATGAAATCAACCCTTCGTAATCTTCATAAAATCCCATAAGAAGCTGCATGAGCGTACTCTTTCCACTTCCAACCGTACCAATGAGTACAATTTTCTCACCTGCCAAAACTCGTAAGGACAAGTGGTTGATGACCAGATCTCTTGTAGACGGATAGCGAAATCGCAGATTTTCAACAACTATACCGAAGCCAAATTGGTTGGCAGGATAGACCGGTAGTGTTGTGTTCTCATCTTCAAGGGGCAAATCCGTGAGTGCTCCAAGTTTCTCAATAGAGGTCAATGTGTCGTAAACGGTTTCGAGGCCCACAATTATTTTTTCTATTGAATTCATAATCAATATAATGATAATCTCAGCGGCAACAAACTGCCCAATACTGATTTCATTTTGAATCAAAAGAAGGCTTCCGATAATAAGCAGCGACACCACCACGAGCACTTTGAAAGCTACCATGGTTTTATACTGCAAAATCAAAATGCTGAAATGTTTATTTCTGTACTCAAGGTATCCCATCACCAACTTATCAACCCGCAACAACGGCAGTTTTGTTTTACCAGCCAGTTTAAACGTACCCATGGTACGCGCCAACTCTTCGAGCCAATGTGCTACCTGATACTTGTGCGACGATTCTTTTAAGGAGGTTTCAACTCCTCTGGGCCCTGTAAATTTGAATATCAAATAGATGAGAACAAGCACCCCAAAAGAGAAAAATACAAAAACCGGGTGGTAGATGGAAATGAGAATGAGACCAAAAATAATCTGGAGTGCGGCTGTAGGATAATCAACCAACAACTTGGACAGCCCCTTTTGCAAGGTTACCGTGTCAAAAAACTGGTTAACCATTTCGGGAGCGTAGCGATTTTGCATCGACCCCAACTTAATACGCGGTATGCGCAGGGCCAGTTCAAAAGAGGATTTCGCAAAAATCCGTTGTTGAAGGCGCTCCGTCATCTTCATCTGGGCAATCTGTATAATGCCTGAAAGCACAAGACCAGCCATCACGATAATGATCAGAATAACCCATGAGGTGCTCACCCGACCACCCATGATGTAGTTGATAATGGCCTGAATACCCAACGGAAGCGTAAGGATTATCACTCCGTTCAGCATAGCATAGAACAGGATCAGATAAATGATCTTGCTTTCGGTGATTAATAAACGCTGGAGCCTGTTCAGCGCCCGTTTGGCTTGGCTCATTTGCTCCATGGTTTGATGGTGTTAAAAATTAAATCGCTAAAAAATCGGCACATGTTGTCAGCGTCGTTTTTGGTGTCTGACAGTGAAGGAAGGTGCTCGTGGAAAAATCGCTCATCGAGGTGGGACTGCAATACCAGTGACGACAGCGATTTTGCATTCGGATACTTTGGGGCTACCTCTTTAATCATATCGCTCACACGCGACGCAACCTGCTTCAAACCAATAAAAAAGCCCTCCTTGTTTTCATCATCAACTTGTTTGGTTAGATAGGCCTTGGGAGATTCCGCAACAACAACGCGCATCAGCAGGTCTTCATCAAAAAGCTGGTTGACTCCGATGCGCGAAGGTGCAGTGATAATCCTGATGGCACGCTCCAATCTTTCTGATGCATCGTTAATATTCACTGTACCAAAAGCCAATTGATACTCAAGCCACCCCCAATACCACGTCATAAAGTAAAGAAGTAGTTTGTGCTTGTTCTCAAAATACCGGTACACGGCACTTTCGGTGGTTCCGATGCGTGCTGCAAGCTTCCTGAATGTGAATTGCTCAAGACCCAATTCGTCAATCATTTGAAGCGAGGTGGTGAGAATCTGCTCGCCCAACTCAGAGCTGAGCGGGTCTTTTACATACACCTTGGGATGCACTGCGATTCTTACGTGAGTTAATTGATTTGGCATAAGGCTAATTCGCAGTTTGCGATTATTACTCGCAAAAGTAGAACATGTTTCGCGTCCTGTATGCGTTTATCACATTTTAACATTTGAGAAAACCGAAGGGTTCCAACGCCGTCCGGCAAGGCTTGTTAAATTTGTGATTCTCATGAAAACCAAACCTCTTAAGCGCCATATTGCGCTACAACCCCTCAGCCGCGACCACCATCATGGTCTGCTGCTTTGCTGGAAAATCAGAAAAGGATTGCAACACGGTGTGTCACCCGAACGAGTAAAAGCCTATGCCGATTGGTTTTGGGAGCATCATCTACACGCGCACTTCATAGAAGAAGAAAAGCAGATTTTTCCTTTGCTGACAACCTCCAATGCACTGGTTCAGCAAGCACTGAATGAACATGAGCGTTTGAGGCAATTGTTCGGTCACCCGACCGCTGACGCTTCCATTCTGAACCACACTGCCGATGATTTGGAGCAGCACATTCGCTTTGAGGAGCGCGTCCTATTCCAGGAAATTCAACGGGTGGTTTCTGAAGTAATATTGAGCGAGATTAACATCAACGAAGACGACTCTTCCTCTTGTCCTATATGGGAAGATGAATTTTGGAAATAGTCTGCAAAGCTATTCTTTGCGGGAAGCCACGTACATGCGCCATTTCTCCAGCAGCTCCGTCATATCGGCCGGTAACTCCGAATGAAACTCCATCCATTTGCCCGTGGTGGGATGCGTGAGGCCAAGTGTCCGAGCGTGCAGCGCCTGACGCGGAAGAATCTGAAAACAATTCTGGATAAACTGCTTGTACTTGGTAAAGGTGGTTCCTTTCAGGATTTTATCTCCACCGTATTCCATGTCGCCAAACAAGGGGTGCCCGATATGTTTGAAATGCACGCGAATCTGGTGCGTTCGGCCGGTTTCCAGCTTACATTCAACGAGTGACACATACCCGAATCGATCCAGGGTTTTGTAGTAGGTGATGGCGTGTCTGCCATATTCGCCGTCGGGAAACACATCCATCACCTTGCGGTTTTTGAGGCTTCGACCAATGTGTCCTTCAATAGTTCCTTCGTCGGGCAAATCACCCCAAACCAAGGCATTGTAGGTGCGAGCCGTGGTGCGATTATAAAACTGACCTGCCAGATGGGTTTGGGCGTGTTCGGTTTTGGCAACCACCATCAAACCGGTGGTCAGCTTATCGAGGCGGTGCACAAGGCCGGGTCGCGGACCATGCTCACTGTTTCCTCCGGGAAGATTATCGAAATGGTAAATCAGCGCGTTGACCAAGGTTCCTGTGTAGTTTCCATAACCGGGATGTACCACCATGCCGGCTTCCTTGTTTACAATCACAAATTGGTCGTCTTCATACACGATTTCGATGGGAATATTCTCGGGTATGAGCTCCAGCACCCGAACGGGATAGGGAAGCACGATGGAGATTTCATCGCCCGGCTTTACCTTGTAGTTGGGTTTTACCGTGTGGCCACCAACGTGGATATTGCCATTGTGCGCCGCAACTTGAATCTTGTTTCTTGACGTATTGGGGATACGATCCATCAGAAACTTGTCTATGCGCAGCGCCTCCTGACCTTTGTCGGCAACGTAGCGATAATGTTCAAAGAGCTCCTGTTCGCCCTGAATATCGTCTTCTTCGTCAAGGTGCTCGCTCACCGCTTCACAAATTTAAAGCTGCGTTGTACCCCTCCCTCCTGCTCCGCAAGTCGCAGCACATACATTCCGGCGGGCAGTTGATTGGTGTCTATGGCCGTTTGCCCTAATATTGAAGAGCGTTGTACCATCTGTCCGGTGAGGTTGTACACCTCCGCGATGGCGGGTTTCAGGTAGCTTCCCGGGTCAACAAAAAGCACATCTGAGGCAGGATTGGGAAAAATTTGCGCGTCTTCCCAAGGCGTGAGCTCATCGCTAAGCGGACCTATATTGGAACTTTGGAATACAGGTCGCACCATCAAGGTACCCGGTGAGCTGCTGGGCAACCACATTCCATTTGGATTGGAGAAATAAAAGAGGTTACCCTGGTTGTAGGAGCTGTTGTAGTCAAGTCCGATTTTTAAACCCTCGGGTATGGTTTGCACAGTACCCACAAAGAAAGCCCCTTCGGGGAGGAAAACAGGTTCGAGGAATCTATATAGGCGCCAGCCATATACAGTATCCGGCTCAAAGGTGACTCCCTCCCAAAGGCCTTGCACGATTTCCTCGCCGGGTATACCGGTACCTGAGGCCTCCCATACGGTTGGGAAAAACGAAAAATCGCCAGGCTGCTCGTTGATGGCTTCAAACCAAATCATGAGTCCAATCAGGCTATCAGGCATGGTATTCACGTAACGCATCGCAGTACGGCTACCCACCAGTGTTACTGAATAGGCACGTTCCGGCGAACCATCATCGTAGGCATAGTGGCTGTAAAACTCCTGCCGCATGGTGGTGCGGTTGTTCGTCTGGATAAAATCAGGCGACACATTAAAGGTGAGTTCAAC
>SKUL01000236.1 GCA_007129985.1 Flavobacteriales bacterium | reverse complement strand
CTTGATTTCTAGCATCAGAAATGGCTTTCCAGTCGTCGGTTTCTCAAAATGATTATCAGCACCACAGGAGCACCCAGCAAGGCGGTTACCGCGTTGAGGGGCAGCATCCAGTCGAGACCCGGAAGTCGTGCCAGCAAGTCGCAGGCGAGGGCGGTTACGATACCCAGTAAGAGGGTTCCGGGGAATAGCCAGCGGTGGTCGCTGCTGCGCAATATCCAACGGGCAAGATGCGGAACCGCCATACCCAAAAAGGCAATTGGACCGCAAAAAGCCGTTACCACACCCGCAATCAAACCGGTGAGGATAATAATCTGCACCCTCACGCGCTGCACGTTCACCCCTACGCTGCGGGCAAAGGTCTCTCCCGAAACCAACGCGTTCATGGGTTTGAGCAAGGACACCACCAACACAACGCAGGGCAGCACCACCAGCGCAAGTATGCCAACTTGTTGCCACGACAGTCCGGCAAAACTCCCAAAGCCCCAAAAAACAAATTGTTGTAAAGAGTCTTTCGTGGCAAACAACTCGAGAATGGACACCACCGAACCAACTGCATAACCCAGCATCAGTCCGAGAATAAGCAGCGTAACATTGCTGTTTACACGCTTGAGTGCGAGTAGCAAAATGCCCAAAATCAGCAAGGCTCCGGCAAGGGCTCCCACCACACTGGCGAGGTTCATCCCCCACCCGGGTATCATTACGCCGCCCAGGAACAACACCACCACCGCCACCCCAAGACTTGCACCCGAAGAAATTCCTAGTACCGAGGGCCCCGCAAGCGGATTTCTGAACAGCGACTGAAGCATCAAACCACTAACAGACAAACCTGCACCGGCAAGAATGGCCGTAACTGAAGAAGGTAATCTCGACTGCCAGATAATGAGGTGATGGCTCATATCAGGCGCTCCGTGACTCATAAAAATGCGGAGAACCTCACCGAATGGAATGGAAACCGACCCGAGCGAAATACTCAACAACCAGAGGACAACCACTGCTCCGGCCATCCATACAAATGACGAACTACGGCTCATGGGATGAATCCACAGATTGGAGGGTCTCGAAGTAGTGTACCGGGTGAGGACCGATGCGCCTCGGATGAAAAATCATACCGAGGTCGCGCAGCATTAGGTGAGGTTCAAGCACTCCTGCCTCGAAGTAATCGCGCTCGGCGGTATTGCAATAGAAGATATGTCCATCTTCAAAGCGCGATAGCAATTGGAACCGCTCCTGCTCCTCCATTAGCGCATCGCGGGTCACAACACCTTTGTGGTGCAGCACTTTTCCGAAGTAATCAGCGCTGCCAATATTGGCCAGTACTTTTTCAAAATCGAGCGTGATGTTTTCGGAGCCTTTGTGGGAAGCAAAAGCGCACTCAGCACCGGCATCAGCCAGCAACTGTGCCATCAAACTCTCGCCCGAGGGAGCAGCCCATTGGCCTTTGTAGTAGCTTCCGGCAAAGACGGTGGGGCGCTCTACCTCTTCAGTGAGTGCATCCCTGAAAAGCAGATATTCAGATTCGATTTCGTCATAGTGCTCCAAAGCGAGTTCCCAGTTTCCCGTAAGCAAACCAAATACCTTCAGCCACTCTGCTCTGCCCAATGGGTGCTGCTCAGCGTATTCAGAAATGGGAACCACAATGATACCAGCTTCGCGATAGGCATCGTAAGACGTCTGCCCGTAGGGATATACAAGCAATGCATCAGGATTACTGGCAATGGTAACCTCGAAATTCAGCTCATTTCCAACAGATATGCGCTTCACTTTTCCGCTTTTGAGCATGGCCTTCAGGCTGTCATCCCGCACATAGGCGTCGGCACCCATGCCCACCAAATGGTGCAGACGGTTCAGTTCCCGCAAATAAGGAACATGTGTGGTAGAAATGCTGGCAAGTCGTTCGAGTGGCTTCCCCGAACGCCATGTAAAAAGCGTGTCCTGATGATTTTCCGGGTTGTAAAGCACAAGCAAGGTATCTTCTCCGCAATCATACAACGCAAAGCCTTTGGCAAAGCTATTCGGAATAAGCTCGCCGCAGGAATCCATTCTCCCCGAAAGACCACATCCGCATAAAAAACTGGTTAACAGCACTAAAAGAAACAACCGCCAGAGAAGCATCATGGCGCTAAGGTACATACCTTGCCGCAAGTGAACCATGTGGGCACATCTTTGTTTTGTAACTTAGCTACTTCAAAACAGAAATCATGTTGCAAAACAAACTGCCCAGAAGAAATTTTCTCACCCGCTTGTCGTTGGGTGCGGCTTCGTTGATTACGCTCCCACGTTTGGCTTGGAGCAAAGAATCGCTGCCTGAAGTACAGCCTCCTCCCCACCCGGTAAAATCGGTGCACCCTTTGGGTTTTCAGTGGGAAACGGCTGACCCTTTTCTTTTCTGTGCCCACCACGAAGACTTTTTTCCAAAAGGCAATAGCAACATGGGGCCGGTTGTTTCGGTGAGCGACCGACCACTGGGAGATGATTTTATCATCAAAGACGGCTTTAGAATGTACCACGGCAAAGTTGTTCCGGGTTTTCCGGGGCACCCGCACCGAGGTTTTGAGACCATTACAATTGTTCGAAAAGGAATGGTTGATCACGCAGACTCCTTGGGTGCGGCCGGACGCTACGGCGATGGCGACGTGCAGTGGATGACAGCCGGAAGCGGTGTGCAACACTCCGAAATGTTTCCCTTGTTAAAGGAGAATGAAGACAATCCGCTGGAATTGTTCCAGGTATGGCTCAATTTGCCGCGCAAAAACAAAATGACCGACCCGCATTTTGCGATGTTCTGGAGCGAAAATATTCCGCATTACAATCACTGCGACGGTAACCAACTCAATACCTTGGTTGAAGTAATTGCCGGTGAAGTAGCGGGCTATCGTGCGCCTTCTCCGCCACCCAACTCATGGGCCGCCGATCCCGAAAACCACGTAGCTGTGTGGAACATCAAAATGGACGCAGGTGCCAAATGGGAGATGCCGGCTGCTGCCAGTGGTGTAAACCGAACGCTCTACTACTACTCCGGTGAAGGTTTGAATATTGCGGGCAAAAACATACCGCGTTACCATCGTGTGGCGGTAGAAGCAGATCAGCAATTAACCCTGCAAAACGGATCTCAGGAAGCGGGAATTCTTGTGCTGCAGGGGAAACCCATTGGCGAGCCGGTGATTCAATACGGTCCGTTTGTGATGAACTCAAAGGCTGAAATTCAGCAGGCCTTTGACGACTATCACCGTACCCGTTTTGGCGGTTGGCCCTGGCCGCGCACCGACCAGGTTCACGACCGAAGCAAAGGTCGCTTTGCACAGCACGCCGACGGGCTTTTGGAAGTACGGGGATAAAGCATTTTCGCTTGACCACACTCTCTCTACCCGCATGGAGCATTGAAAAAAGGATACTTTTGAGCGTCCAACGAAGCGACGTATGAGTTCGAACCGCGAGTACATTTTTTTCTGGGTCCCTAAATCAGCAGGCTCCAGCATTTACAAGGCGCTCAAGGAGCATGGTTGTCGCAAGGTTATTCTGCATGCACAGCTTGGAATTAAGGACAAAACAAGGGGTGTAGCCACAAGTCACATTGACATAGAATACCTTCTCAAATCCGAAGTCATTGACAGGGCATTTTATGAGAAGGCATTCAAGTTCGGCGTGGTACGAAATCCATGGGACAGGCTTGTTTCGCTCTATTTCTACACGAAGTTTGATAGAAGAATGGACTTTGACGCTTTTGTGCGGTTGGTTCATCGGAAAATTCAACTCAGAAAGCATCCCTTTTATCGCACCGTATTTAACGAAGGTGCAGGCACCTTGTTTCGCCTCTTTTACAAGACTACACTTCGAATTAGCCCTTCTTTTACACGCTTGATGCCAGTGCCATTGCCGGGACCGTATAATGTGAAAGAACTCAGTCAATGCGGGCCGCAAAGCGACTGGCTCATTGGCAAGAATGGTGAGCTACTCGTTGATTTTCTCGCTCGCTTTGAGAATCTCAAGGAATTGGAGAGCCGATTAAACCACGAGCTCAACATCAACCTCTGTCTGCCACATGTAAATTCTACCAGACATATGCAATATCAGCATTACTACAACCCCGAACTTATTGCGCTTGTGGCTGAGGCATACGCGGAAGACATTCATCGCTACGGCTACACCTTTGAATAGAGTGCCTCCATTACATGTATTGCAAGCTTAAATTTAAGTGCCCAAAAAACTGGTAGAACCACTGCCATTGTCAAAACAATATCTACCTAAAAATCTGAACATTGCCTTTACACAGGTCTTCAAAAAGAGGGTTGGTACAGTCAATTTGAGGTGACTCGAAAATGTAGAAGTACACCCCTTCCGAAAGCTCATTACCTCGCTCATCCAGCCCCATAAATGGTGTTCCCTGCTCTGTCATTTCATACACTTTCTTTCCCCAACGATTAAAGAAGGTAATGCGATAATTGAGGCAGTCGTCGTCCTCAGGCATCAAACCAAAACGATCATTGATTCCATCCCTGTTTGGCGTGATAACGTTTGGCAATTGATACGCTCCCAATTCTAAACCGGCCTCTAATTCTACCTCCAGGCTCACGCTGTAAGGGCAGTCAGCCGGGTTGATAGCTGTTAGTGTGATAAAATATGTACCTGACTCCGGTACGTTAAGCTGGGCATTGAATGAAGTACCAAATACTGTTTCATCTTCGCCTACTGCCCAGATATAGCTGTTTTCTTGTTCCGGGTCGTCGGTGAGGTTGGTGAAATTAGCCACGCCCAGACAGCCTGAATCCCAGGTGAACTCAGGGAACACAGGAGGAGCTACGTTGTAATCATGTACAAGGGTATTGCTGCAGCCGTTTTCATCGGTGTAGTTATAGGTAACGGTGAATGAACCGGGATTAGCATTCCCCAAATTGAGATTGTTACCATCTACAAACGGACCGGTAAGCGTACCTCCTGACGGTGACGGGTTCACCGCGACGGTGCCTGTTCCAAAACAATACACTGCAGCAAGAGGAATGGTAAGTTCTGGAAGCGGATTCACGTTGAGAAATACTTCAATTATACTATCGCAGCCTTGCCCTGTATTGAATGAGATCGTATACACACCCGTTTGGTTTGCAGCCGTACCACCGGGAAGCTGATAGATCTCTCCTTCACATATATCTGCTTCCTGCAAGATGAGATAAGATGGATGAACTGTCAAATTTACCTGATAGAGCGTATCACAATCGGCCCCGCCTTCGATAAACACATCGTACAACCCTCCCTCTGTTACCTCAGTACCGTCGGGAAGTGTATATACCTCGCCCTCGCAAATTTCCGGGCTTTGAGGAATGGTAATGGTTGGGTCAACCTCAAGCGTTACTATAAAAGTGCTGTCGCAGCCGTCGGTTGTTTCAAAAACAACAGTATATACCCCCGCTTCGGTAACATCACTCCCATCGGGCAAAGTGTAGCTATTATTCTCGCAGATAGTTGGATTGAGTTCAAATGAATAACTCGGGAAAACCGTCAGCTCTAATGTAACCAAACTGTCGCAGCCTCCTGCCGTTTGTAACATCACAGGATACGTACCTGCTTCTGAAACTACAGTATTATCAGGAAGGGTAAAACCATCTCCAGCACATATACTGGCACTGTCATCGGTCTCATAAGACGGCTGGGTAATGGTCACACATGCAAAAACTTCGTCGCCGTTATCGTCAAATACAGAAACACAATATTCCTGTGCACACAATCCTTCTGCAGTTTGAGTGGTTTGAATCTGTGCGTCATCCCACTGATACCAATAAGGTGGAACACCACCGGTTACGATGGCTGTGGCTGTTCCATTGCAAGAGCTGGTTCCGGGATCTATGCACTCGGCATTGCAGGTGCCGTAGGTAGCGGGACCTGCACCGGACCAGTCACCACCATCTGGTAGTCTCCTGATACTTTGCCCTTGAAATGTAGCAGCACTAACGTTAAGCACGTATTCCTTTCGGTCGTCTGGAAAGTCATTGTAACTGACAAGGGAATTGGCAGACTGACACGACGGAAAGGGCGGCACACATGGCTGCTGTTCTACGTTACTCGAATTTGCCCACGACACTGCATCCTGCGGTTCGCCAAAGCTGTCATAAAAAGCAAACCAACCACCCGCGTTCGGAAACCACAAGCGAGTCCCACCGCCTACGCAAACCTGTCCGGTTATGTTAGCATCGTTTTCCACAACCAGCTCTATTGTGTTACCTCCATTTTCAATGAGCAGGTTGGCCGGAACCGGTGCGGCATTCACTCCGCGAATAATCACAAAACCCGAAGGTGGAACTACAGTTCCTTCTGGAATAACATATCCTCCCGGATACGGCAGAGGATCGTTGGCATTGTTGCCGAGGTAATAACATGAAATATCTACCGGCTCGCAAAAGTTCGGATTATAAAGCTCAATCCACTCTGCCCTTTGGTTCGTGTTTCCACCCCAAAGTGATCCATCACCCGAAAGGGGAGCAATCATCAGCTCATTGATCAAAATACCCGGACCGCTGTAGTCGCATTCTGAGCCAAGGCAATTGGTGTTCTCCGTGGTTTCGAACTCTACAGTCATCTGCGCATGGGCATCAACGGCAGAGAAAAGCAAAAATGAAGATGCCAGCACTGCAAAGCGGCTCGCACATTTGAACATTATCAGGTTCATACGTTCTTGGTAAGATTGGTTCACTTTTCCTTGACGCCGGATAATTCAACCGGTTGGTTGGTCCGGACGAAGCGGCAAAATACGAATATTCCGAAAAATGCGACCTACAGCAAATAAAACAGGACGAGCGAAGGTCACAAATAGAATAACGACCAAAGCATAGCAGCACCAATCGCAATCAACGGCGAAACGAGCAGCAAGAAAATCCCTCCGGGATAAAAATCACGCTGCTGTAACAGTCCGGTTCCGAATGAAATGGCGTTGGACGGCGTGGAGACCGGTAGCATCAGTGCACTGGAACAACAAATCGCTACAATCACAGGAACGGCTATCCCAAACGGAGCTGGTAAGGCTACACTCAGCGGAATCAGGATAGACGATGCGGCGGTGTTACTCATCACATTCGACAACAAAACACCAATCAAACTGAAGAAAAATGCCAGCAAAATGAGTGGCAAGGCCCAGCTAAACACTTCGTCCATCAAAATTTCCGAAAGGCCCACATCTACCAGCGCAATTCCCAAGGCCAATCCGCCTGCTACCAACATCAGCGTATCCCAGGGCAAAGAGCGCACATGGCCTGCGTTGATAACCTGCGTAAGCGTGAGAAACACAATGGGCACCGCAGAGGTTGCAGCCACCGGAATACCGTGAATAGGTTCTGTTAACCAAAGTGATACAGTGACAATGAGCGTAACAATCACCGCAATTCTTTGCGAGCGATGCGGTTGGTCTTCATCGTCTTTGCTCGTAATAGGGCCAAGGTCAAACACCGCTTGTTTGATGGGCAACCTGCGTATAAGAAACTGCCAGAACAGAAAAACCAGAATAAGCGCCACCGGAAAACCAACTGCCATCCATTCAACAAACGTAATTTGTATGCCAACCTCCGACAGGGCCCCTACCGCGATGGCATTGGGCGTACTCCCGATAATGGTACCCACCCCTCCTACCGATGCCGCCGCAGGTATGCCCGTGAGCAGCGCTTTTGAAAACGGTGCGTCCTTGCCAATGCTGTGCACAAGCGGCACAATTGACGAAATCATCATGGCTGTTGTGGCCGTGTTGGACATCACCATACTGGCAAGCGCGGTGGTCATCATCAAGCCCAGCAAAAGGCGCTCGGGCTTTTGGCCAAATCGCTTCACCGTAAATCGAAACAGGGACTTGTCGAGTTGGACAATACTCATAGCCTTGGCGAGGAAAAAACCACCCAAAAGCAGCCACACCACGTTGCTGGTCCAGGTGCCGACATACAATTCTGGCGGTGCGCTGTCCTCGATTAAAAAATCTGTCCCAAAACCAAAGAGCAGGGCACCAATCAGGAAGATTCCTACTGCGAAGGGCGGAATGGCCTCGGTAATCCAAAGGCCAATAGCAAGAACGGACAGGAAAAAAACATAATCAACCGCATCGCCGTGGCCCAGTGCACGAAAAAAGTACGTGACCAGCAGGGCGATAGCCATGTTGCCCGTAAATGTTGATGTGTTGAAGACCCAATCAAGCTT